>JAHBWR010000099.1 GCA_019636875.1 Nitrospira sp. | reverse complement strand
AAGAACAAGGGATACAACGTTCCCAAGAGAACCGACCCCATCGCCGCAACCAACAACACGTTGTTCGCTAAGAGCATCCCTTCTCTCGATACCATCGCAAAACTACCACCCAATCCGACACGCGGAGCACGCCAGGCATACAAGGCCAGTGATCCTCCGATGACGACGGCTAAAAAGGCCAGGATGAACGTACCTCGCTTGGGATCGGTGGCAAAGGCGTGCACCGACGTCAGCACTCCGGATCGGACAAGAAACGTTCCAAGCAGACTTAACGAAAAGGCCATGATGGCAAGTAACACCGTCCAGACCTTGAATCCACCTCGCTTATCAGTCACGGCCAGCGAGTGAACTAATGCTGTTCCGGCCAGCCACGGCATAAATGACGCATTCTCAACCGGATCCCAGAACCACCATCCGCCCCATCCCAACTCGTAATAGGCCCATCCACTTCCCATGGCAATGCCGACGGTTAAGAAACACCAGGCTACAGTGGTCCATGGACGTGACCAACGAGCCCAGGCGGCATCAAGGTTGCCGCCCAACAATGCGGCAATCGCAAATGCAAATGCGACTGAGAACCCGACATACCCCATGTAGAGCATCGGGGGATGTACAACCATCCCCGGATCCTGTAAGAGCGGATTCAGATCGCGCCCCTCAACCGCCGCAGGAATGAGTCGTTCAAACGGATTGGAAACAGTCAACATGAACAACAGAAACCCGACGCTGACGAGGCCCATTACGCCAAGAATGCGCGAGCGCATGGTTTCGGGAAGGTGTTTTGAGAACAACGTGACGGCAAACATCCACCAGGTCAAGATGAACGTCCATAGAAGGAGAGAGCCCTCGTGTGCGCCCCAAATCGCAGCAAGTCGGTAATGCAACGGGAGCTGCGAATTAGACGTGGCTGCGACATAGAGCACGGAGAAATCTTTTTCGGCAAATGCGTACCCGAGGCTACAAAACGCGATAAGGACCAACAAGAATTGGGCACGTGCTGCCGGCTTGGCTAGGGCCATCAGCGCTGAATTTCCGACGGCAGCGCCATAGATAGGCAGGCTTCCCTGCACGACAGCTACACAGAGTGCGAGAATCAAGGCAAAATGACCGATTTCGGGAATCATAGTGAATCTTTCTTGTTTGCTGGAACAACAAGCGACTTACTTTCCTGAGCGCCGGAGGCCTTGGCCTTCGCTAAGGCTTCCGCCGCTTCAGGCGGCATGTAATTTTCATCGTGTTTGGCTAGAACCTCACTGGCAACAAACGTCCCGTCAGCTCCCAACTTCCCCTGCGCGACAGCGCCTTTTCCTTCCTTGAACAGGTCCGGGAGAATTCCCTTATAGGTCACCGGCACACTCTTGGCTGTATCCGTTACTACGAAGTGGACGGTCAGTCCGTCGCCATCACGCACGAGGCTGCCGTCTTCGACCATGCCTCCGATCCGAAAGCTTTGACCCTGCGGAGCCTCGCCGTTCGCCACCATGGTGGGTGTGAAAAAGAACACAAGATTTTTCTGAAATGCGTTCAGGACCAGCACCGTCGCAACACCTAACGCGAGCAGCCCGAGACCGATAAAGACAAAGCGCTTATGTCGCGGTTTCATTAGTGCCTCCTAGCAACATCGCACGGTGTTCGGCACGCGCCGCCACCCGTCGGCGCCACAAAGCCAGTACTTCCCACACGAGGCACAGCGCCGTGACGACATACGAGGTCCAGACATAGATCCCATACCCACCCATCGCGAAGAATTCCGACGCGCTCCCCCACTGCATCAGCGAGCCTCCGCTATCTTCTGAATCGTGACCGGCTTTTCTTCCCATGCTGGCAACGATTCTCGTTCAGCCATAATACACCGCACTCGAGAGAGGATGATCGCTATGCTGTACATCCAAAACGCCAGAGTCATGAGCAGCATAGCGATGAGCATGGTTGCCGCCATTTTCGATCCTGTCGACATGCTGACGGATGCACCTTGATGCAACGTATTCCACCATTGCACCGAAAAATAGATGATCGGGACATTGACGACACCGACCAAGGCAAATACCGCACTCGAACGATCGGCGCGACGCACATCGTCGATCGAGGTCCGCAGGAGCATCACACCTGCGTACTGAAACAGTAAGATCAGCTCGGATGTCAGCCTGGCATCCCACACCCACCAGGCCCCCCAGGTCGGCTTCCCCCACATGGCTCCCGTTAACAGGGCCAGAAATGTGAACATCGCGCCGGTAGGGGCGATGGCTTGTGCCATCATGAAGGAAGGTCGTGCATTGAGCCCTAATCCGATTCCAGCCCAGATCGCCATGACCACATACAAGAACATCGACATCCATGCGGCTGGAACATGAACAAAGATGATTCGATAGGATTCACCCTGCTGAAAATCTGTGGGCGCGACGAAAAATCCCATGTAGAGCCCCACCCCCATCAAAGCCACAGCCACCACAGAAAACCAGGGAATGAGTCGTCCGGCCAGGGGATAGAGAGCCTGGGGAGAGGAATATTTGGCCCAATTGATACCGGTACTCATGAAACTGTTTTACTCCAACGCGATACGCAACGCGACCGCCGTGGCCCACGGTGCGAGAAAGAGAGACAACACTAGGCAGGCCCCGAGTAGCGACAAGTTTGCTTCTCCGCCGATCCCGGCCATGCTGCTGGTCACGGCGCCGGCCCCAAAAATCAAGACTGGAACATAGAGTGGAAGCACCAGGAGGGCAACCAGTAGACCACTCCCCCGCACGCCGAGGACTAACGCGGCGCCGATCGCACCAATCATACTCAACGTCGGCGTCCCAAGCAAGAGCGACATCACGAGCACCCCCAGCGATTCTCCGCTCAACCCAAACTGGAGGCTAAGCAACGGCGACAGCAGGACGATAGGGAGTCCGGAGATGACCCAGTGCGCAAATACCTTCCCGACCACCAAGACCGCCAGCGGTTGGGGAACCAGGACCATCTGCTCCAACGTCCCGTCCACATAATCCGCTGTAAACACACGCGCTAAGGACAAGAGACATGCCAGTAACGCCGCGACCCAGAGCACTCCGGGGCCGATCGTCCGCAGGACCGCCGGTTCCGGCCCAACCCCTAAAGGAAACAGGCTGACCACAATGACTAAAAAAAAGACCGACATCGCCGCGTCCGATCGGCGGCGCATGGCCAATAACAGATCTCGCCGGACGATTCCACCTATGGCCCCCCACATGCTGGAACGACTCATCCAGTCAGCCTCAGCCGCTGCAACCTGTCCGTTGGAAGATCCACCTCTTGATGGGTGACCAGGACTCCAAGTCCACCTCGCTGCAAATGTGCGTGGAGACGTTCTGTCACGATTCCTGTCGACGCCACGTCCAGTGATGTGAAGGGTTCGTCCAACAGCCATAACGGTCTCGTGGAAAGCCAAAGACGCGCCAAGGCGACACGGCGTTTCTGCCCCTGCGACAGCACTTTGGATGGGAGCCGATGAATGGGGCGCTTGAGACCGATCGCTTCCAGGGCCGCTTGTGCCTCGGTCTGTGAACAGACTTCACCGGCTAACGCCATGGCGCTCATCAGATTTTCCAACGGCGTGAGATCGTCCTTAATCCCGTTGAGGTGTCCGATATAGGTCAATTGCCCTGAGTACAGTTCCTTGAGTTGCTGAATGTCCTCGCCCTCCCAGAGTACTGCCCCGTCCTCCGGTGGCAAGAGACTGGAAAAGATACGCAGCAGACTGGTTTTCCCACTGCCATTTTCTCCGACGATGGCCAGAAGCGTGCCTGGCTCGACTTTGACAGTGAGGTCGGAGAAGAGGCGGCGCTCCCCACGCCGGCAACTGAGTCTGACCGCTTGCAACATAATGGGCTACTCCAAGAGGGCGGGTCGAGAGTAAGGGAACAGGGTGCGGAAAAACAAGGGGCGAGGAGAAGGGATGGGCAATGACTATTCGTCCAAGCCTCCTCCGAAAACTCTCTTGCTCTCAAGGCGATCCTACTGTTAAGTAATGCCTGCTCCCATGGTGTTTCGGCAGACCGTTGCGGTCTCCCTATTGAGAGATAGCGTTGATCTCCCATGCTGACATCTATAGCCTTCAAGGAGCGGCATTATGAGTGAACTCGTCTGCATTGCATTCAAAGACTCGAGTACAGCTGATCGTGTACTGAACGAACTTCGGGCGATAGAAACCGACTACGTCCTAGACCTGGAAGACGCAGTCATCGTCGTTCGTGATATGGATGGCAAAGTCCACTTGAAACAGTGCGTCGATGTGTTTGGAGGAGCCACAACCCAGGGTGTAGCACTCGGCGTGCTATGGGGTGGATTGATGGGGCTTTTGTTTATGAATCCCCTGGCGGGTCTCCTGGGCAGTCTCGCGGGCGGTGCGGGCGGCGGGGCTATTTCCGTCGCCGCCAGTGAGTTCGGTCTCCTGAGTGATTATGGGATCCCGGACAATTTTATCCGGTCCTTGGGGAGTACCATTGGCCGAGGGACTTCGGCGATCTTTCTCCTCATTCGCAGCGCTGATCAAGAGAAGGTATTAAGCAGGGTCTCGCGACATGAAGGCACGATTCTCAAGACCTCGCTCAGTGCCGAACAAGAGGACAAACTACGTTCGGCGCTCACCCGCCGGCACGAGCAAACGACGAGCAAAAAATAGTCGGCCTGTTCACAGAGTTCTAACGAGGTCTTTGGGTCAGTCCTTTGTAGCGCTCCCAGACTTGCGCCAAGGAACTACCGCGGGCGGGGCTCTCGAGATGGCCTTCCTCTAGGCTTGATGTCGCCGTACACGCCAACATTCCAAAGAACCAGGCAACGATGCCGCACACCGGAATGCCGACCATGATCAACAACATGCCCGGTCCATCGCTGGTCCAATGTGCTTTCTGACCGACAACTATGAGCCCAAACGCAGCTGCTGCAGCAACCAACGCAATGACTACGGCAAGACCTCTCACGAGATACCGGACGATCCTGCTTCTTGAAGCGAGGGCCCACATAAATGCGACAAGGAGGACAGCCCATACGATAATGCTCATCTCTGGTACCCCCTGAAGCAGGATCTCTCTCCACCCTATCCCGAAAGACCCGGTTTCCGAAGGGAAATACCAAATCGCGACTGTTCGATGTTCAACCTAAACGGATTCCCCCTGATTTCATTCAGTCGGTATGCGTCCACTCAGCCGTTGTGCTAGAGTTGAGACAACTCTGGACAGCTTCCCGGCAATACAACCTACACAAACCTATGGGGTGGATGATGAAACGTGTAGCGTGCTTTATGGGCCTCCTCGCTGGCCTGTTCTTTGGAGTCTCGCTTGGGCAGGCAGAAGGCCTGTTCGACAAGATGCTGGATCGGGCCATCGACAGTGCTGAAAGAAAGACGCAGAATCGGATCAACCAGCGAATCGATCAAACGATCGATAAAGGCCTGAACAAAACAGAAGAAACCATGCATTGCGTCGCGACCGACCAAGAGTGCTTCAAAAGAGCCAAGGAAGAAGGGAAACAGGTATCCGTCATCAGTGCTCCTTCGAGCTCCGATTCCGTGAAATGCCTCGTGACCGATACCAGCTGTCTCAAACAGGCCAAAGCACAAGGCAAGAAAGTGGAGATTGTGGATGAAACAGACCTCGATACCCTCCGATGCTCCGTATCCGATGGAGATTGTCTGAAACGCGCAAAGTCGTTAGGCAAGAAGGTGGAAATCGTTGATTGAGCCACAAAGCGGGCATTCTGAAGAGGCTCGTCGCATCAACGCCTCACCCTATTTGAACTCCTCGAACGGTTGCCAACGGCAAGCATCTGGTCGGCCTTTGCAATGGCATCTCGCAACGCCGTGAGACTCCGGCCTGGCTTCCTGACATTCGGTTGTTCCCTCAGAAATTCAGCTGCCGCGCTCGTCAATGTGCGCAGCACCTCTTTCAGATTCCCAGATTCAGTTGATTTCTCCAACGCTGCTGCACGAGCCATAGCCAATCGTCGGCGTGGTCCTATGTACGGTTCTGGAGCAATCGGATTGTCTTTTTCAAGCTCAGGCCGTCTGAATATCATTTCCCCCCTCCATGGCCTCAACCACAAGACCATAGGACTATGGACTTGCTGTACATCTTCCCACCCAAGTCCCTACAGTTTGCAGGCCTCTTCTGTGATTTCCGGACCTGGAATATGGTGCTCGTGCGCCTGCTTCACGTAATTACGGCAATCCATCTCAGCCCCCTCCTTCGACGCTTTCCCTTCGTCGACCAACCGTCGCCAGTGAGTCATGCGATCGGCAAACGGATCATACAGGCATGTCTCTTTCTCAGAGAACTGCTCAACCAATTGTTGACATTTGACCGCCCAGAGCTCCGGTGTCAGCGCACCGCTCTCAACCGACTTGGAGAGTTCATATCGCGTGTCGGCAAACGACCCGAACGCACAGATCCCAGGATCCACCGGTGGCGGTGCCGCATGATTTCGATCGACCGTATTCAGCATCTGCCGGCAATTCGTCTCACCAGCCTCTTTTGAAATCAGTCCCTTCTCAATCTGTTGCTTGGTTTCCGTCCGCCGCTCCTCAAACTCAGATTTGGACAGGAGTGCCGGGGCTCCGACCACCAACGCTGTCGTCGTCGGACACCCGCTCAAAACGAAGGGTAACAGGCCAAGGAAAAGCAGTCGCATCGGCAACCTCGCTTTCATAGCAGCAATGATGACACCGGTGGTTTGCGCGCGCGATCATACGGGCAACCCCCTCTGGAGATCAAGGATCTACCTGCGATCGACAACCGGTAAAGCTCCCTATTCGACTGACCGCATTGACATGGACACCGGCCAAAGTGCAACATGCCCCTATCGTCAATTGATAGTCGCGTTTATGTCGAGGAAGCGGGAAAGTATTTTCCATTGTGGCACGTTGCGGCACATACGAGAAGAAGACCGAACGTAGCCATGGTAAATAGCATAGAACTAAATCTTCCAGAAATAAGGAGGCCAGAATCATGGCATTGCTGATTACCGACGAATGCATCAACTGTGGCGCCTGCTTGCCGGAATGTCCGAACGAAGCCATCTTCGAAACCCGCAGCGACGCGGAATCGAAGGGGAATCACGTGGGCGACGGGCAAGGAGTGGGAGACAATATCTATGTGATTGCCCACGATCGCTGCACTGAGTGTGTCGGCCATTATGACGAACCGCAGTGTGCAGCAGTCTGTCCGGTTGATGACTGCTGTATCTCTGATCCAGCCTATCCTGAGGCGTCCGAGGTCTTGCTGGAAAAGGCAAAGCAACTCAATCCGGACAAGCCGATCGATCCGGCAAAAGTCTGGAGCGGCGTACGGAACTAAGAAGGTTTTCTGCGAGAATCCGTACCGTTTGAGATTAATCCAATCTCGGCGGTACGGCTCCGTTTTACCCTCCTGACATAGGTGAAACGATGCATCATGGCTGAAAAGATGCCCCGGTTCATGACCAACGCGACCGTCATTAAGGCGTTAGCGAAGGTGTTCGCGTTCCAGGCCATCGAGATCGACCTCCTGCGTGCTCGCGCTGGAATCTCTGATGCAGATTGGAAGGCTCTAAAGACCGAAGCTTTTAAGAAAACTTACGCGAAGCAACGCGCGTTTTATGAAGACCGCCTGACGGGTGCATTTGCGTTGGAGCGTATATCTCAGTCTGAACGGGAAACACGACTGCTTGAGCTCTGGCTAAGGCAGAGCGAGGAGCCCCCTAAAGAGGAACCCTAAGCCAACCGTATCGACATCCTTTCGCCGGCTGATGAGGCTGCTATTGGGCCTCTCATAGCCGGCTCCGCAGCCGCTCATAGCCCTTCTTCAGTTCTTCGATCGCCATACCCAATGCGGCACCCACGGATTCAGCCGTCTTTCCGACTTCTTCCCGCGCCGCCTCCAATTTTGGCTTAATTTCATCCCACTGGGTTTCCAATCGAGCCCATTCGTCTTTGGCATCCGCCTTTGCGAGGTGAAGCTGAACCTGAAGTTCATCACGCTGTTGCTTGAGATGATCCAGAGCTTTTGTCATCTGCTCTCTAACGTCTGACATATATGCTCCTTTGTTGGACGTAACGGTATCTCCCTGTATAGCCGCCTCGCCATTGCGAGGTCAGATGCTCTATGAAACTCGATGCCGTGCGATTAGAGCCCAGCGCCTATTCTATCCTGTCGAATTTCACAGAACTAGACCCCTTACCCCGGGAATCCCTACTTAATCAGAGCCAGTTCCTAAGTACTGTCCTCATAAAGTCACAGTTGCAGAGGGCGCCAAACTCGGCGATACTGTCAGGATGTGACTATGATTGAGCAATTCTCATTCAAGCTGAGCAGAAGAATTCAGGAATCCTGCACCCACCCCTGAACGACTGACGGCAGGAGAGACGACAATGACACGACATGACAAAACAGAATGCTGGCTCGCAGCAGGAACGCTCATCGTGCTGGCAACCTGCTTGAGCACCGAGGCCTGGGCCTATCAATCGGGACCCGTCAATAACGGGGCTATCGTACGTGGATCAGTAACCGTCACCGGAACTGTGCCGGCGCCAAAAGAATTCGCGGTGCGTCGCTATCCAGACCACGAGTTTTGCAGTGAACTGTCCGACACGCGAGGGTATCGGCGCCTGCGGGAAGTGACATTCAGACCGGACGGAGGCCTCCAGGATGTCGTGGTGGCAATAGAAGGGGTGGAACACGGCAAACCCTTCTCCTTCACCGATGCGGAGATTGAAGCCGATCTCTGTCGGTTTCTCCCGTTCGTCACCGTGATCGATGACACGCGGCAAGTCACGGTGTTCAACCGGGACCCAGTTCCTCACGACATCCAAGGATTGACGATCGATCAGCCTGAAAATGATATGGTCTTCTACCGACCCTCGGTAGAAGCCAGTGGAACCACCGCCAACGTACAGCTGGCAAAAGGGCAACACGTATTTACGATGCGCTGCAGCCTCCACCCCTATATGCAGAATTGGGGTTACGCTGTCGACAATCCCTACTATGCCGTCACGGATGCGTCTGGCGCATTCTCCATCGAAGATCTCCCGCCGGGGACCTATCGACTCAAGGCGTGGCATCCTATCCTCGGCACACACGAGCAGGAACTCACGGTGGCCGCCAATGAGACGATCTCCGTGGAGCTATGGTTTAGGGCCAACTTCTGACAGGAATCGATTCGAACCTAGGCTTCTGGGAAAGGTTTCAAGCCCTAAAGCTTTCCACAGCTTCCACAAAAAAAGACGGGTTGGCGGTTAATGCGAGGACACCAGTTGCTGATACAGCGCTCGGGTTTCCCTCGCAATGGCCGCCCAGCTAAAAAGTTGTTCTGCTCGCCGCCGACCAGCCTGAGCAAATTGTTCGCGCATACCCCTGTCCCTCATCAGACGATTGACGGCGGCCGCTAAATCCCGCTCGAATTTTTTTGGGCTGAGTGGCGTAAAGGGAGATTCTGGCATCTGCTGAACAGGGACCAGGATGCCCGTTTCTCCGTCTTCAACAACCTCTGGAATCCCCCCAACAGCAGATGCGACCACCGCCGTCTCGCAGGCCATCGCTTCAAGATTGATAATTCCGAACGGTTCATAGATAGAGGGGCAACAAAAGACCGCCGCATGTGAATAAAATTCGATCACGCTTTGCTTGTCCAGCATCTCGGGAATCCAGATCAGGCCGGGCCTGTCCACAGAAACCTCTTTGACCGCGGCCTCCATTTCAGCGGCAATTTCTGGGGTATCAGGAGCCCCGGCGCAGAGAACCACCTGGAAGTCAGCATCAAAATACCTGATGGCTCGAACCAGATGGATAATGCCTTTCTGGCGGGTAATTCGTCCCACAAACAACACAAACGGCTTGGACGGATCTACCCCGTATCGTTGAAGTGCATCGGTCGATGGTTGTTTCTGATATTCCATTGGATCAATGCCGTTGTGAATGACTTTGATCTTCTCTTCAGCAATGCGAAAATGGTGCAGGATATCCTGCTTGGTTCCGTAGGAGACCGCAATCACGGCATCGGCCATCTCAAGAGCCGCCCGTTCCACCCAGCAGGAGAAATCGTATCCACCCTTGAGTTGTTCCCGTTTCCAAGGGCGCAGCGGCTCCAAGGAATGCGTCGTGATGACGAGCGGGATCCCGTAATTCAGCTTCGCTAAGATCCCACCAAGATGCGTATACCAGGTATGACAGTGGACGAGATCGGCCTCGATACCAAAGGAGTTGAAGCTCAGGCCTCTCTGAACGGCACCAAACACAGACTCCAAATATTTCGGACACCCGTAATCGATCTTCTCGAGTGTAAACCCTCGGACGTGAAGGTTATGATGAGCCATATACTGATCACCAAAACACCGAACCTCCACTGGAACCAACTTTGCTAATTCTTTACTCAGATATTCCACATGAACACCTGCTCCACCATAGGTGTACGGCGGGTATTCGTTACTGAGCATCAGCACGTTCATGTTGAGGGTTCTTTCCTTGTTCGAGTGAGAACACCTTACATCGATATGGGCATCAACTCTTACTTTGGGCGTCAACCGTTACCTGCAAACCGACGATATATCTAGTCGTCGAAACATTCAAGCCCACGGTCACTTGCCCCTCACTCCTCGACGCTACACACTTAGAATCTGGAGAGTACAAAGGTGTCCAACTTCGCACTCCTCGCCATAGCTTGTGTCTCCTCGCCTCGCTAAGACGATGCCTGGGTTACTAGCACTGTTCCCGTAAACTCCCCAGTTGCAGATGGTTGTCAGACTTAGCCATACTCTCTAGAGGATAACCACCATAGAACAGTTCCTTTCGAGAGGGATAGCAAGCAGAAGAAGCAAGCGCGCGCGTGGCGGCAGGTGATGTTCACCGGGGGGTCTGCATTTCGTCTGATCTCCCGCAGCGATTGAGCTGGGCGAATGCTTCGGGCATTCTACAACCGACGTCGAACGATCAGTGCTGGCAGGAGGGCCGCCGGTGGAGCGACACATTCGAACCGGAATCCAGCTGACCGCATGCGTGCTTGCCGGGCTGACGCCCTGGTTGGGAATCGAGGCTTGCGCCTATACGTCGACACTCGTGAAGGAGGGGGCCACCGTACAGGGGATCGTAACCGTCACCGAAACTACCCCGACTCCTCAAGAATTCGAGTTGCGTCGCTTCCCTGACCACGAATATTGCAGCAAGCTCTCTGACGGATACGGGTATCGGCTCCTGAGGGAAGTGACAGCCCGCCCGGACGGAGGCCTTAAAGATGTCGTCGTGATCGTAGAAGGAGTAGAACGCGGTAAGCCCTTCCCCATCAGCAATGCCAAGGTGGAAGCGAAACTCTGTCAGTTTCTGCCGTTCGTTACTGTGATCAGCCACACACGTCGAATCACAGTGTTCAATCACGACCCAGTCCCCCATGACATCCAAGGACTCGCGCCAGATCAATCGGGAAACGAGAAGGTCTTCTCTCGGCCGTCTTTACGGGCAAAGGGAACCACCGACCTCGTGCGACTCGCTAAAGGGCACCATGTCTTTACCATGCAGTGCAGTCTGCACCCCTACATGCAGAACTGGGGTTATGCCGTCGATAATCCCTATTACGCGGTGACAGATGCGACTGGCTCCTTCTCCATCGAGGACCTCCCGCCTGGAACGTATCGCCTCAAGGCCTGGCATCCCATTCTTGGGATGCAAGAGCAGGAGCTCACAGTAGCTCCCAACCAGACAATCTCACTGGACCTGTCGTTTGACGCCAAGCACTGATTCGTGATGCCTGAGACAAGAGTCCGACTTGCAGCCTGATCTTCCCACGCTAGGCTGCCTTCCCCGATGAACTCCGGCTCCGGACGAGCAGATCGACATCACAATCTAAGACATGGAGTAGTGAGAGAAGCTGATCGACCGATTTACGGTAATTGGTTTGATCGAGCAACCGGTACAATTGCGTCGCCGATGTCCGCAATCGTCTAATAATTTCCCGTTTGGAGAGTGGACTTTTCTCAATCCGCTTCTGCGCTTCAATCGTTAGCTTGTAGAGCAACGCATCTCTCAGAAAGGTTGGGTCTTGGTTGTATTCCAGCACCTGTTCACCGTGAACAGTCCCTTCCTTCCCGGATGCCAAGACATAAGTGAACCCTTCTCCTCCCAGCTCTTTATTGACAAAGACCCTGGCAACTGGATCGCTACCGCTCGGACGAATATCGACTTTCGAATAGGGCAGCAGCAGTGTCCCTCTTGCGGACTTGATCTGGAATGCCTTCTTGCGGTTATTACACGTCACCGATCGAATCTTCATAGTGTTTCCTCGGCTTCCAATTCCTCAATCAATACCCGAATGCGTCTCGTCGCCTTCCCAATCATCGGTTGCCTGTTATCTAAATCCCATTTCGCGATAAGCAGGCCGTCCCGATAGACATGCACATGACGGGGAGAATGATCGCCTTTCCAGGTGATAAACACATACCCACCCCGGCGAACCTTCCCCATGACCGAGTGTTACCTTCAAGGGTAGCACTTGTCAAGCAAAGGGCCGGCCGACACAGCCGTGGCTCTTACCGGCTGCCACAATTTGTTACTTCTCCGAACGGTCTTTGAGCCGACTTCGCTGAGTTTCAGAAGAAACAAGACGCACACATGCAAGTGTTAAACTTACGATATGGTACTGTCTCTTGCAGGCATACGATCGATCTCCTCGTGGATGACTTACAGCATTCTTGTTGCATTCTTACCCTTGAGCCCTGCCGCTGCCGCCGAACCGGAACGGGTCTCAATCCAGACGTTATTATCGCCTCAAGCCATCTCGTATCAACAACACCCAGTGACACTGGAAGGTGTGACAAGTGCCGTTCAGATAGCTCCACCAATCATTGGCAGTTACTCCCCCCGCAGTAAGCCTTGTCTCCTCTATGGGCGAGCGTCCTTTTCGCTGGAGGACGAAACCGGTTTACTGCCCGTTGTAGTCTTAGGAAGCTGTAACCCAGCTGCGGTTGAGGCGTTACCGAAGGATGGAGATTTGGTGAGAGTAACCGGGTTGGTGCAGGTGCTGAAGA
>JAHBWR010000098.1 GCA_019636875.1 Nitrospira sp. | reverse complement strand
GCGGCTTCCTCGGTGGACCGACTGTATTGTGCCTGATAAGAGTTGGTCTGTCACCTCAAGCTAGGCAGCAAGCTCAACGGTATGGACCGGCTGGCAAGACCATGGAAAGTTCCATAGGAAAGACATATTCTAGAGGTGTGTGAGGAATTAGGTCACCTAGCTGGCTAAAAGTCGAATTTCGTGAACTTTACTCCTTGATGACTCAATCATCCTGCCTCACATGGGCTGTCTGTCTTGGACGATCCTAAATCGGACTTCATCGACATACGAGTAAGCCGAAGCTAGTTCTCCTGCGAACAAGCCGCAGCGATAATAACCGGGCGACCATCCTGATTCCGGGGGAGTGAGCAGGAAATAGCCGGAGCGATCGTTCATGGCCGTCATGACTTGATCTTGAACCGTTGATTGAGGATTTTCTGTCATCTCGCGCGTTTCCGGCGAACAGCGTGCAGCAAGCGGAACAGCCTCGAATGAATCAGACACAAGTCTGAACACCAGATAGATTTCGGATTGCGTGGTCGGAAACGTATCTCCCGGATTCAATGGCATGAACTCGTGAGCCCCGGTGGGAAAGTCATCACGCAGTACCTTGCCGGCTGGAATTACATAGCGAAACCAACTGAAATCTGCGTCACGTCCGGCGATGGCCGCTCCGGTCTCGAGAGTCTTCTGTGGCTTTATCTTTTCAATCGCCTTCGTGAAGAAGGCTTCTTCAGAGAGAGCAGGAGTACGCGCGCGCACGTCCTTCTCCCTTTTCGCCTCCTCTGCCTTTTGTTGCACCAGTTCAGGCACGTGTGGCATTACTTTATCCAACCACCGTGCAATCTTATCCTTCGCCAACACGCGAGTCCCGGCTGGGAGTGCAATCCCCTTATTGGCTTCTTCGAATTCAACGGCCGTGTCATACAGGATCTGGAAATGCATAAAGGCTTCTTCCCACCGCTCCAGCTCGACATAGCACTGCCCCATCCGATAAAGCGTATCCGCATAGTCATCCTCTTTCGGATTGAGATTCGACATGTTCCCAAATACATCCACCGCCTCTTCACACCGATCCAATTGCATCAAGGTCAGTCCCAGCTGATAGGTCGCAACAGGATCGCTGGGATTCAGGTCCAACAACTTGCGGTACACCGGTTCGACCTCTTTATACTGACCGGCCTCGAACAACTTCCACGCATCCGACCGAAGCGAAGCCCATTCCTTCAATTGATCTGCCGTGGCATCAGGCGTAAGCACCCGCTTGAATCGTCTCCCCCGATCCATCGATTCATAGAGTTGGGCGAGTTGGTTCTTGGCCGGAAGTTCTAGCGGAGACCCCGGTGTCACATGCTGCAATACATACTGTAAATCGGCATCCGCGCCGACATAATCCAACACGTCAAACCTGGCTCGAGCGAGGGCCAACCGCCACCCCAACAAATTCGGCATCAGCTCAACAGCCCGCTTGTAGGACTCCAGCGACTCCTCCAAGCGATCCACCTTCCGCAGTTCAAGCGCCAATCGCCAGTGGATGAGTGGATTCGTGGCCTCAATTCGCGCGATGCTTTGCAACTCAGCAATGGCTTCATGCGCTCTCCCCCAACGTACCAGCAGGCCCCACTTCGCCCAACGGACATCGATCGCCGTAGGTTCAGCCGCAAGAGCCCGGTCATAGGCCTGAACTGCTTCCTTGGGGTCTCGAACCGTCGACAGAATGTCCCCTCGCAATTTGTGCAACACTGATGCAGTGGGATTATCCTGAATACCTTGATCGAGCAGCTCCAGTCCAACGGTTACAGCTCCACTATCCCAGGCAACCCTGGCCTCTTCAGCAAGGCGTTCCACCGCTAGCTTGGGCCTTTCTTCGGCCTCGACCCCGGTTGCCAGAACCATTATGAGCAGTGCCAGGGACACCACTACAACGCCGTGAAGAGATCGCGGTTGACCGACAGAGTCTTGCCTTTCAAATGATGCCATCATGTGTCACTTTTTATTCCAGGTTCCGGATCTCACTATACCAATAACCGGGGCAACGTATCAGCTAGAGCGTCAGCGATAACCCCAGAGACGAAGCATCCTTGCTGTTTCATATCCTCTCTTGACCACCCATCGGAATCTGCTACCTTGACATCACACGATCCCTCGAACGAGCATGATGGCAGAGGTGAAACATGATTCTTGTCACCGGTGGTGCTGGATATATCGGTTCCCATACCTGCGTCGAGTTACTCCAGGCGGGATACGAGATTACCGTCTTTGACAATTTCTGCAACAGCCATCCTGAATCGCTCGAACGCGTGCAACGGATCACCGGGAAGCAACTCCGTTTGATCCAAGGCGACATCCGTGACCAGGCCACGCTGGTGACGGCGCTACGAGAAAGCAGCGCGCAAGCCGTGATCCATTTTGCCGGCCTTAAGGCAGTCGGTGAATCCGTGCAGCAGCCACTCTCCTACTACGACAATAATGTCATCGGCTCGTTACGGCTCCTAGAGGCCATGGGCATCTGCGGAATCAAGACCCTGGTCTTCAGTTCGTCCGCTACGGTCTATGGCGATCCTCAACGACTGCCGCTGACAGAAGACCACCCGCTGTCGGCGACCAATCCCTATGGCCAGACAAAACTGACGGTGGAACACATGCTCAGGGATCTGCAACGCAGCGACGCCTCGTGGCGTATTGGGATTCTCCGCTATTTCAATCCGGTCGGTGCACACCAGAGCGGACTTATTGGCGAAGATCCTCAAGGCACACCGAACAACTTGATGCCCTTCGTCGCGCAGGTGGCAGTCGGCCTCCGACCACACCTAAATATTTTCGGCGATGACTATCCAACCCCAGACGGGACTGGTGTACGCGACTACATTCACGTCATCGATTTGGCCGTCGGACATCTCAAAGCTTTAGAAGCGCTCGGACGATGGACACACCCAGGAGAATGCCTGACGGTCAATCTCGGGACAGGGATCGGCTACAGCGTACTAGACATCGTGCGGGCGTTCGAGCAGGCCAGTGGCAAGAGCGTGGCGTACAAGATCGCACCTCGTCGGCCTGGCGATGTGGCAGCCTGTTACGCCGATCCCGGAAACGCTACTGCCATCCTCGGTTGGCAGGCTGATCGGAATCTGGCCGACATGTGCGCCGACGCCTGGCGCTGGCAGAGCCTCAATCCTCAAGGATACAAACCTCCCCGTTAAACCACGACTGTGTTGCTGCAGTGACCTCACAGGCGTCGTACCGAGAGCAGGCGTCATGCTACACTGTTGCCCTCGATGTTCGACGTTATTCTCTATCAACCGGAGATTCCCCCTAACACGGGCAATATCATCCGCCTTTGCGCCAACACCGGCGCGCGGCTTCACCTCGTCAAACCATTGGGCTTTTCTCTCGACGACAAGCAATTGATCCGTGCTGGCTTGGATTACCACGAGTTTGCGACGCTCAGCGTCTACGAGAACTGGACCGAGTGCGTGGAACACTTCACGACCTCACGCCTCTTTGCTGTCTCAACTCGTAATACCCAACGCTATGATCAGGTCGCCTATATGGAAGGTGATGCGTTTCTATTCGGTCCTGAAACACGAGGACTTCCGACTGCCTTACGCGAATCGTGTGCGGAGAGCCGGCGCATCCGTGTGCCGATGCTCCCGGACAGTCGGAGCCTAAATCTCTCGAACGCAGTCGCGGTGGTCGTCTACGAGGCGTGGAGACAAGTCGGATTCATGAAGGGGCGTTGACCGCTGTTCATCAGGCGACAGGTGGTTTCATGGCATCGGCATTTTCTCACGCGTTTGTGGCCCTAGCATTAGGACGAGCGCGATACCATCCGATCATGACCTGGCAGGTACTACTGTTCGGTGTGGCCTGTTCGATCGTCCCAGACCTGGATGTCATCGGCTTTTCCTTCGGCATTCGATACGGCGATCTGTGGGGCCATCGCGGCATGACCCATTCACTTTTCTTCGCTGGTATGTTGAGCGCCGTGCTGGTGATGCTGTGGCACCGGCAACAGTCGACTTCGGCGAAGGCCAGACTCTTTGTGTATTTCTTCCTCTGCACCGCTTCACATGGCGTGCTGGATGCAATGACCGACGGAGGCTTAGGCGTGGCATTCTTCTCACCGTTCGATACCGACCGATATTTCTTCCCCGTTCGTCCGGTGGCCGTGTCCCCGATCGGCATCAGCGAGTTTTTCACCTCCCATGCGTTCCGAGTGCTCGCCAGTGAGATCATATGGATCTGGCTCCCAACCATTGGAGCATGGGTTCTCGTCCTCTTACTGCAGCGTCTCTGGCCTGGTCGGGGTGCTGTAGAACGATCAGCGGCAGATTGATCTTCACCAGAGGCATACTACATCCTTTCACCTTCAGACCAACCCAACCCATAGGCTACAGCTCGTTCCCGATGAATGAAAAATGATCGGAGACATAGAGGAGCTCTAAATCGGGGAATTCATCCAGCGCGTGAACGGTCGGATGGTCGCTCTGAGCCGTCGTCGTGAGCACAGCCAACGATAGCCCCAGGCAAAGCCGAATTCATAGAATGGTCGTCACGCGCACGCACCCGGGATAGGCAACGCTGATCCATTTTGCAGGCTAAAGCAACCCAAGCTGAATCGAGACGTATGGAAAACAGGCGCCACGATTTCCCGCGTTTGGATGGCTAAGCCCGCTCGCACCAATAGAGCCATAATACTTGACATATGACATCTATACTTGCTATCCACTCTTATGAACTCACAACCTGTCTCTTCTCACAAATTCGCGAATCGCCTTAGGGTTCTTCGTACTGAAAGAGGCCTCTCGCAGGGAGAACTCGCCAATCGAGCCGGCATCACCCGACAGGCTGTCTCTTCCATCGAATCCAATCTCTACCTACCGGCAACCACCGTGGCCCTTCAGTTGGCCTCTGTCTTGGCTTGTCGCGTGGAGGATCTGTTCAGCCTTACGCCGGTAGAAGAATTCATGGAAGGCACGTTCATCGGCCATCCTCCTCAAGGCAGGACACCCTCTCGCTCCGCCCGCGTGAAGATCTCAACAGTCGGGAAGCACGCCTTTGTGCGACCTCTCAGCGAACTAGGCGACCAACTGTCCTTTGCAGTTCCTGCCGACGGGTTCCTCACCGGGACAGAGGGCACCTCCTCTGGCACCACTGTCCGTGTGAAGCTTTCCCGTGATCGTGAGGCGATCCGTCAGGAAATTTCCGTGGCTGGGTGCGATCCAGCCATTTTTCTGCTCGGCGAACACTTGCGGCGACAGAAGGAGAAGACCTCCGTGGTCGGCTGGACGATGGGAAGCATGGCCGCGCTCCGAGCCTTGCAGCGTGGTGAAGTACACGTGGCAGGCATGCATCTGTTTGATCAGGGGAGCGGGGAATCCAACATGCCGTTCCTGAGGCGGACCTTGAAGGGCTCCGGTTATGACGTCGTAACCTTCGCAACGTGGGAGGAAGGATTTCTTGTTCGTCCTGGCAATCCATTATCGATTCGCACCGCTGCCGATCTGGCTCAACCCGACGTGAGACTAGTCAATCGCGAAGAGGGGTCCGGAGCGCGTCTTCTCTTGGATCAACGACTCCGAACCTCCGGTATCAAGCCCAAGCAGGTCCAGGGGTACGACCTCCTTGCCTCGACACATTTCGAAGTCGCGAGGACGATTGTAAAGGGCCAGGCGGACGTCGGAATCGGAATCCGGTCTGCGGCGCAACTCTTCGCCCTCGACTTCATTCCATTGCAAACAGCCCGGTATGATTTGGTCGTGCCCAAGACCTATCTGAAGTCCCACCCCACCCTGACACACTTGTTTGACACGCTTGTCAGCCGTCCGTTTCGAAGCGAGATCGAGGCATTAGGCGGGTACGACACCAGCGAAACCGGAAAGGTCCATCCGCTCCGCCCTGCCTAAGAGGGGCTCTCACAACCCATGTTGCGATGTCATGAACGAAACCGTGGAAAACAAGAAGGTCCGAATCGTGAGGACCGTTGCCGTGGCGATCGTGATAGGACTCCTCGGCGGCGTGGCTCTGGCTGAGGAACCACCTCGATGGCCCTCGGGACCTATGACCAGACTGACTTCCTACCCGCTCGAGTTGGCCTCCGGCATCAAGCAGCAGGCGGATGCCCAGGCAGGAAAAAACTGGATTGAACCGGCTGATGCCGTGCTCATCCAACAGCGCGAGCTTGCCTGGAGCAGATACCTGCGAAGCGCCGCGCATCTGCCCGACTGGCTCGACCTCGGTCTTGAACAGCGGACTCGTTTCGAATCCTATGACCACCCTTGGCGGTCAAGTCAGCAGAGTGGAAACGGAACCCCTGACACGCAGGTGGCTCTCCGCTCACGAGTTCGCTTTGGATTGGGCGGGAACGGTCCTGTACGATTCCTCTTTGAGGGCCAAGACTCACGAGCCTATTTGAACGGAGCTCCCGGTGATTTTCGAGATACCACGACGGTCAACGAATTCGACATCCTGCAACTTCTTGGATCTTTGACCATGAATGATGTCTTAGGCACCGGGTTACGCACCGATGTCCATGTCGGGCGTATGACGCTGGACTTCGGCCGACGCCGGCTGATCGCGCGCAACGATTTTCGGAACACCACCAACGCATTTGATGGGGTCCATTGGCAGATCAATCAAGGCCGGAGCTGGCGCTTCAGAGCCTTCGTCGTAGAGCCGGTTATCCGCGATGATGTCGGACTTGATGAGCAGAGCAGCAAGTCACTCTTTTGGGGAACCTCTGTGGAGAGCCGCCATCTCCCATGGTTTCAAGTGGACGCCTACTACCTCGGTTTGAACGATAGGCGGTTGACCAATGTGGGAAACCATCGCACGTACTCTACGTTTGGAGTCCGCCTGTACAAAGATCCTAATCCGGGAGAGCCAGATTACGATGTGGAGAGTGCCTGGCAGATCGGAACACGGGGGGTGACTGATCACGCTGCCCACTTTCAACACGTCGATCTTGGTTATACCTTCACCCTCCCCTGGACGCCGAGACTGGTCTTTCACTTTGACTACGCGAGCGGAGATCACAGGCCGGACGACAGCCAGGACGGAGGATTCGATACGTTGTTCGGCGCACGACGGTTTGAATACGGGCCGACCGGGATCTTCCTTCCATTTTTTAGGACAAACCTCATTTCGCCTGGTTGGCGGCTCATCGTGAACCCAGCACGAAACTGGACTCTACAAGTGAAACATCGGGCTTGGCACCTCGCCCAGAACAAGGACTTCTTCGGAAGTTCCGGATTGCGGGATGGCACTGGGACATCAGGTGGCTCTCTCGGACATGATGTGGAGCTTCGTGGCCAGTATGCCGTCAACGCCAACCTGGACTTGGATGTCGGGTATGTACACTGGTTCAAGGGCTCGTATTTTGACAGCCCCGCGATTCTTGCTCAATTACCGTCCGGCGGGAACAAGGATAGCGATTACGTCTATGTCCAGATGCGCATCAGGATCTAGGAGTTCGACATGAAACGACTCGTGCTCTTCTGTGGCCTCGTCGTGACGCTGAACCTGAATATGGCACGCGCCGAAGAGATCACGATTGCCGCCGCATCTGATTTGCACTTCGCGTTCAAGGAGCTGATCCCCGAATTCGAGCAGGCAACCGGTACGCAGGTGAAATTATCCCTGGGATCATCCGGAAACTACTTCGCGCAGATTCAGCACGGCGCCCCATTCGATCTCTATTTTTCTGCCGATATCAGCTACCCACAAAAATTGGAAGCCGCCGGTCTCACCGTTCCAGGCTCGCTCTCTCCCTATGCCGTCGGACGAATCGTACTGTGGGCCAGGCATGACTCCCCGCTTAACGTGACAGAAGGGCTCCAGGCACTTCGCCATCCGTCCGTCAGAAAAATCGCCATCGCAAACCCTAAACATGCGCCATACGGTCGCGCGGCAGTGGCGGCGATGAAACATTTCAACATCTATGACGGTGTCAACGACCGGCTCGTCTTAGGGGAAAACGTCTCTCAGGCTGCACAGTTCGTTGAGTCTGGGGCCGCCGATCTCGGCATCATCGCGCTCTCGTTAGCACGTGCGCCTGCCCTCAAGGACAAAGGGACGTATTGGGAGATACCAGCTGAAGCCTATCCACCGCTGGAACAAGGCGTCGTGATCCTCAGGTCATCGCCCCATCAGGAACATGCGAAGCGATTCCTCGAATTCATGCAGAGTCCACAAGGGCACGCCATTATGACGCGGTATGGGTTTGTTGTTCCGGAGTCCCGATGAATTGGACAGCCATTTGGGTGACCTGTAAGCTAGCAAGCCTGACATCCGTTGCCTTGCTGCTCATCGGCCTGCCTATCGCCTATTGGCTGGCCTATTCCAAATGGCGTTGGAAGTTTGTGGTCGAATCGATCGTCGCCTTGCCGCTTGTGCTGCCGCCTACGGTCTTGGGATTCTATCTCTTGGTCGCAATCGGACCACAGAGCCCGATCGGACAATTCTATACCACTCTCACCGGCTCTACATTGCCGTTCAGTTTTCAAGGACTGCTCATAGCCTCCATTCTTTATAGTCTCCCCTTTGCCGTTCAGCCCTTTGCAACCGCCTTCGAACAGGTTGATCGGAAACTCATCGAAGCCTCGTGGACGCTGGGGCTTTCCAAACTACAAACCTTCTTCAAACTTATCCTCCCGCTCTCGACAGCCGGACTCATAACCGGCGTCGTGCTGAGCTTCGCCCACACTCTCGGGGAGTTCGGTGTCGTCTTGATGGTAGGAGGCAACATCGAAGGCGTCACCCGGACCGTATCGATCGAGATCTACGATAATGTGCAGGCGCTCGACTATGCCGGTGCAGCGACAACCTCGGCGTTTCTCCTCGTCGTGTCCTACACCGTGCTCTTGCTGGTCTATACCGTCAATCGGCGGGTCTGGTCGGTATGGCCGCAGAAATAACCTTAGAGTTCAAGAAAACGTTTCTCGGTCGAGCCTCCCTGACGGCTCACTTCAGATGTCCGCTCGACCCGCCTTCCGTCACGATTCTGTTCGGTCCATCCGGCTCTGGGAAATCGACCATCCTCCGTTGTTTGGCTGGTCTTGAGCAACCCGACGAAGGAACCATGTCCTTCGGCGATGAGGTGTGGTTCGATGCCACCGCTCGCATGACGGTCTCACCACAGGCTCGCCGGCTCGGCTATATGGCACAGGACTATGCCCTGTTTCCACACCACAGCGTAGAAGGGAACATCGCCTATGGCCTGACCGGTTTATCGTCCCAGGAGAAGAAACTTCGGATAGACGAAGTCTTGCGTCTGTTGCACATTGAATCCATCGCCCAACAGAACCCCACCCAGCTCTCGGGCGGACAACAGCAGCGGGTCGCCCTGGCCCGTGCGATCGCCAGACGACCTCGATTGTTGCTGCTCGACGAACCATTATCGGCACTCGATGCGCCGACGAGGGCTCAGCTATGTAAAGACTTGCGTCGGCTCCTCACACAGTTGGCCATCCCCTCAATCGTGGTGACGCATGACTGGACCGAAGCGCTCACCCTTGGTGATCAGATGGCGGTGATCGTCGACGGACGGTTCGTGCAGACCGGCACACCACAAGACGTCTTTAGCCGGCCCACCAATGCCGATGTTGCACGAGTCGTCGGGATCGAAACCGTGGTGAAAGGGACTATCACAGAGATGCGTGACGAGCTGGCGACGGTCCAAGTCGGTACCGTGGCGTTAACCGCCATCGCGTCACCGAGTCTGGAGTCCGACGTGTTCGTCTGTCTACGAGCCGAAGACGTCACACTCGAACTGGCCGGCGCTGCGGAAACAAGTGCCAGAAATCATCTGAAAGGGACCGTACAAACCATCACGTCACTAGGAGCCCTCGTCCAAGTGACGCTCGACTGCGGGTTTCCTCTCACCGCGCTTATTACACAGTCGGCGTTACGAGACATGAACCTGGTCGCCGGCAGCCATGTACGGGCCGCCTTCAAAGCCGGCGCGGTGCACCTCATTCCACGGAACTAAATCCATTCCCTCATCCCAGTACTGGCCTGATGACGAGTGTGCTCTCCCCAGTTTCTGGGGATAAGACTGTGCACAATCATTCATGCCGTGCAGCAATCAGTGATACACCGTGGATCGAGAGCTTGTTGCATAGTTTTTAGTCATTGCGTCTGATCGAACGTTCGCCACTACATCTTGCGTCCCATATGTTCGTCAATATTTCCCATATGTTGAACCATTTCAACGAAGAGTCATGTCGGTTCTCACAACCATATTGACCGATCTCCTTATATATGTTACCAATGGATACATTATGAAACCACAAGACCTGAAACGCTCTCGAGAAGCATTAGGCCTCACACAGCAACAGCTCGCCGAAGCCTTGCACACCACCCGAGTATCCGTGGCACGTTACGAAACCGGCATGCGAAAGATTCCCGGCGTCGTATCGGTTGTGCTCGATCAACTCCGACAACAATCGATGATTCCCATGGCTGGTCTCGTGGCAGCCGGCTTCCCCATCGATCCGGTGCCGCAATCCGAACTCGTGGATGTCCCACCAAGTATGTTCCGCGGGGGAGAAACCTTCGCCCTCAAGGTGAAGGGAGAATCCATGAAAGACGAGGGGATCTTGCCCGGCGATCTGGTTGTGGTGCGCAAACAGGAGACGGCCAAGAACGGGCAGACCGTCGTCGCGTTAGTTAATCGTGAAGCCACGATTAAGCGGTATTTTAAGAAGGGGACACATATCGAACTGCAGCCTGCCAACGAGGAGATGCAACCGATCATCGTCCACCCGTCGGACGAGTTTCATATCGAGGGACTCGTCATCGGCGTCATTCGACATTGCGCTGTCTAAGCTCTCGAAAGGAGGAAGACATGACCTCACCAGAACAACCGGTCGTCACGAATGAACGACTGATGGATTTGGAAAGAACCGTGGCATCGCTGGACAACCGACTGCGGACGATTCAGTGGGGGCTCCAACGAACGCATACCGGATCACTGAGGAAACGCTTGTGGAGCTTCATGCGCCCCAACCCAAACGCGGAGTTTATGTCAGCCGTCTGCAATCAACGGGTACGCTCTAATACCAAGCGGGTGACTCATGAAAGTTCAAGAACATAAGCCATCCTCGGTCACACCCGGCCCCTGTTCCGATTGCGGAATGGTCGTCGAACAGCGGACGGAATCAATCGACGGATTGACTCGTTCCACAGTCCATCTCTGTCCGGCCTGTTGGCATGCTTCGCAGCAGCGGCAGGCCTTCGCCGGAGGATGTTGTGGGTAGCTCGGCTATGGTGAGCTGAGAAGCGGGGACGACGACGGACCGGAGTGCCGACTAGCCAGTAACCAGACGCCCGCCACAGCTAGGATCCCAACTGTCGAACCTCGACCGAATCTAACCATGCAGTGAGAGAGTTCACCCCTAAGCTGGTAAAAGCCTAATATATAAGTCATAATTAATTGATTAATCAATAAATGACTTGTATATTGTGCATATGCTCCAACTACTCTCCATAGGAGAAGCGATCACGAAAAAGCGCAAAGCGCTGGGCTGGAGTCAGACTGTCCTTGCGAAGAAGGCCAGAGTCGCACGCTCTACCCTTGACGCACTCGAGAACGCACGCCTGGGCGAGCTCGGCTATTCGAAGGTCACCAATATTCTCACGGCATTAGGGCTGGAGCTTAAGCTGCAAGACGCCACCGCACGCCGCCCGACGTTTGAGGATCTCATAAACGAGGACCAGGATGATCAAGGTTTGGACCGACGCCGCTGAAGCCGGTCTGCTTGATCGCTTTGACGCCCGCGGCAGTGCATTCGTCTATCAGACGAGCGCGCCGCCCCTCCGCGCGGTGTCCGTGACCATGCCCGTGCGCGTCCCCTCGTATAACATGTCATTCGGTCTGCTCCCCATTTTCGAGATGAACCTACCAGAGGGCGTGCTTCGTGAACGTCTCCGGCTTGCGTTCGCCAAGGCCACCGGCACGTTCGATGACTTTGACCTGCTCGGCATCGTCGGCCGCTCACAGGTCGGACGCATTCGCTACACCGGCACGCAAGAAGACCTCCAGGAGGACGTCCCCTTTCAGTCAGTCGACGAAATTCTCGAGAAGCGCCGCGGCGGCGAGCTGTTTCGCTACCTCCTCGATAAATTCGCATCCTTCTCCGGTATCAGTGGCGTGCAGCCAAAAATTCTCGTGCGCGATGAAGGCACCTCAGTGCCGCTCAGCAAGGCAGACCGGAGGCTCTCACAGAGTTATCGGGGGGCGACGCATATCGTGAAGTTCTGGGAACAACACGAATACCCGCAGCTGGCGGCAAATGAGTTTTTTTGCCTCAAAGTCGCCGAACAGTGTGGTCTCGATGTGCCGCCCTGCCGGCTTGCCGAGGATGGGCTCGTTTTGGTCATCGACCGCTTCGATTTGCGGCCGGACGGCACCTATCGCGGCTTCGAGGATTTCTGTGTATTGAATGCCCGACGCACCGACCAGAAATATAGCGGCAGTTACGAGACCTCGATCATGAAGCGCTTCACCCAATTCGCAAGCACATCGTCTGTCGGCGAAGACCTGGAACGGCTCTTCACCCTTATCGCCATCAACTGTGCCATACGCAATGGTGATGCGCATCTCAAGAATTTCGGCATCGTCTATGACGACGTTCACGGTGACGCGAGACTGGCGCCTATCTACGACCTCGTGACCACCGCAGTCTATCTCCCCAAAGACAGCATGGCGTTGACGCTTAACGGTTCCACGAACTGGCCGACCGCGAAGGAGCTTCAACGGCTGGGCGAGACGCGCATGGGCGGCTCACCCGCCCGTGTGCGTGAAATCCTGATACGCGTGGCGGATGCGATGGGGGCCGTCGCTACGCAACTGCGCGCCTACATCAACGACCATCCGGAATTCGAAGACGTCGGCAAATGCATGCTGGCGCAGTGGGAGCAGGGCATGGTGACTTCGCTGAGACCGTAACGGCATGATGCAAGGAGGGAACGTGACTTGGGTAAGGCAACACTGAACGGTCACAACCACTTCCTGAAGAGCACACCGGGAACACTTGACCCCAGGACCGGGAGCCTGTAGAACAGCAACTCATTGAAATTTGGCT
>JAHBWR010000097.1 GCA_019636875.1 Nitrospira sp. | reverse complement strand
ATGGTGGCGATTCTCGAACAGAACGGCTCGAATGGCCAATGACACAAGAACGTTGAGCTTCCGCACTGAGCGGGTCAGCGTTTGGTTTCCGGACCGTCCTTCGCTTGAGTAAGAAGTTCGGTTCTGGAGGGAATCTGAGTGAGCAGGTCCGGACGCACTTGAAACACCCCATGGAGCCGTTGGCCGGTCGCATAGAGGAGATCGCCTCCCCGGTTGCCGAGGGTCAGTTTCCCAACTGTCTTACCGTCTTTCCCGGTAGCAACGAATTCAGCACTTGGCGCCAAGAGCCCATAGGGGGCTAGTGGAGAGGATTGTTTCAGGACACGTTCTTCAGCCGGAAGGTTCGCTACCCGGCTGACGAAGAGATCGGCAGCTTCCTGGGTGACTTTCATCATGGGTTGGTCTTCGAGCACCCACTCACCGTTTTGATGGATCAGCACGTACTGCTGGCCTCTCGTCTTCACCGACAGCATGGCTATCTCCGTAGAATCGAGTCCGAGGAGGCGTTTATCCTGAAAATTGAAAAGGTCTCTTGTCAGGTCCTTGATCAGAACAGGGTTAATGCGATAGAGCGGCCCCTCCGATGTGGTTTGCGCGATCGCCTCACCGCTTTGCGGGTCCGGTTGATAGAGTCGGACAGACTGATCTCCACCTGCAGTGTATAAGGTGATCTTCACTTTTTGCGTCGTGAGGGTCGTGGCGACTGTGTCTCGTTCAGGGCCGGGGTCGATGATGCCGAGTGCTTTCAGATCCTCCAACCGAAACATCAATGACCGGACTTCATTCTGATCGGCTTCGGCTTCGACTGGGTATGTGATCTTCCAGGCTGGCCTGGGCTGGCCCTTCGCCGCGTTGGCGATCACAATTTCAGTCGTCGGGTATGTCAGGCGGACTCTATCGACATCGTTTTGCGTGAATCGCAACAGCTCCTTCCGGCGAAATGTCATCAACGATTTATTGATAAAATCTTTCGGCGCGAGAGTCGTCAATACCACGCGCTGGTCTGACGCCCGAAGAGCGTACAAGGTATTGGAGAGTGGACCGCTGTCGCCGATCGAAAGGGTCTCTTGCTGCCCTCCTGCTCTGATGGTTAGGGTGGTCACAGGCTCTTCGAGCCCGAATGCCGCCAAAGTAGAGGATTGTTTGTCGAGAGTCCTGGTGACGGTTCCTGTCACCAGTGCTCGAATCAGTGCCTGGACTTCGCGGGTATCGGCGTCTGCTTGAAGCGGGGCTATGATCGACCATTTCCCTGGGGCGCCCTGCTTGAATGTGATTAGTCCCTGGGCAGTCGTGATCGAGAGTTCGGTGATGGTGGTTTCCGGAAAAGAAAGCAGCTGCTTCTGTTCAATTTCTCGTTTCTCTTCTTGCTGCTTAGCAGGAAACTCCACCAGGTAGAGATAGCCACCCAGACCAGCGAGAATCACCAGCATCAGGAGTGTGGAAAGATAGCGTGACATAGGCTAAAGGCGTCTGCGCTTTCTCCATACGATGATGCCGGTGAGCAACGTCAGCAGAGGAAGGAAGACGACCTGAATATAGATCAGGGTTCGTTCCTGGGTGGGGTTGGGTGTGAACGGATGCAACGCCGGTTCCCTGGGAGCGATGGAGATCAAGTCTCGTTCCTCGGCCAGCCACCCCATGGTATGAAGAAAAAAGTCGCTGTTGCCGGGGAAGTTAAAGAAGGCATTAGACACGAAAGTCGAGTTGCCGATGACGGCAATGGCTGGGCGAGGGTCGCCTTCTTTTGGAGCCTGCTTGGGAGCCAATGCAGCGGCCATCGGGAGCGGTCCTTTCACATCTTCCTTTTCGCTGAGACTCACGACCCGGCCTTGCATGTTCGTTTCAGCCCAACTGTTCGGGGATGTGCGGGCGAGCGGCACGAAGTCCCAGTCTTTCCCGATCGCCTCGTCGAAGGTCACATGCCGTGAGAGCGGAAACAGTACGGCGGACGTGAGGTCCTGGGTGATCTCATGCTCGGTAAACGTTCGGACGAGCAACGCGGTAAGGTCTCCTTGAGCCAATCGATCTTGCAGATCCACCAGCACACCAGGGCCTAGACCAAGACCCCAATGGGCGAGTAATGATTCCAGACCGGTCTGAGTATCGGGATCGGCCAACACCAACAGGTGGCCACCTTTATCGACGTAGGCTCGGATTCGCTCCTGTTCGTCCTTCATCACCGTACGACGTGGTCCGGCCAAGACCAGCACCGACGTGTTGCCCGGCACGGACTCTTCCTTGAGGAGCGAGACGGTGCCGACGTCATACCCTTGTCGAATGAGGGCCTCTTTGGCGATCGACAGGCCGTTCCGTTCCTTATCCTCAACGCTTAATTCGCTATGGCCTTCGACAAAAACGATGCGCTTCTTGGAATCCTTGGAGATACGAATCAACGCACCAGTCAATTCGACCTCGGACGGTGAGGTGACGCGAATAGTCTGTCCATCGCTTTCGAAAATGGCGGTATCGGTCCGGAAGATCCCATAGTTCTGGGCCATCTTGGGTTCTTTCTCAGGATCGATAAACTCCACGCTGAGTTTGGTAGAAGCTTGCCGATAACTCTCCAGCCGTTCTTTAAATGCTTGGTATCCTGGGTCTTTTTCCCGAGTAAACACGGTGATTTTGACGTCGCGCGGAAGCGTTCTGAGGACGCGATGGGTTTGTGGTGCGAGTGTGAAATTCTGATTTTCCGAAAGATCCCATCGAACGGAGTGGCGTGCCGCGAGGAAGTTCACGATGACCAGAATGCCTGAAAAGAGCAAGATCATCAGGACGCTGTTCAGCCCCATCTTCGTGGAGCGCCGTCCGGAGAACGCTTTCACGGTCTCGAAGTGCAAGACGAAGAACAGTACCAAGGATAGGAGCGCCGCCCCCTCCGCAATCGTGACAGCCCATAACCAGTCTGGCCGAAGGCTGTAGGCGACCATGCCGCCGATTCCGAGGATGACTCCGATGAGACCGAGAGGAATGGATCGTAGATTCATTTCCAGCGAGTCGATTCCACAACACGATGTGTGAGAAACAGCATGAGCACGAGTCCGCTTCCGAAGTACACAAGATCGCTCGTGTCGATCAACCCGCGGACGAGGTGATCATAGTGCTCCATGTACGAGACATATGAAATAATATGGCCGGCGGTGGTATCGCCGAACAGACTGCCTAGGCCGGCGATCAACCAGATCGTCAACAGCATGCCGAAGCTGACAAACGCGGCGACGATTTGGTTTTCCGTCAGCGCCGAGGCAAAGACTCCCACGGAGAGAAATAAGGCTCCCAACAGCACCATTCCCAGGTAGCCGGTCCAGATTGGGTTCCAGTCAAAATCGCTGAACAGCATCAAGACGGTCGGGACCAGGATCGTGAATCCCAAGAGCCCGAGATAGATCAGCAGCACACTCACGAATTTGCCGACGATGATGTCGGTGATCCTGATGGGGGATGTGAGCAGGAATTCAAAGGTTCGTAATTTTCGTTCTTCGGCGAACAGCCGCATGGTCAGGATCGGCAAAATGATCAGCAGCACGATTCGTACGCTGGCGAAGAGGTTTCGGAAGACCAAGTCGTTCAGGTTGATTTGGGCCACTCCTCCCTGCATTTGCATCAGCTGGATGGCTTGTGCCCCGGCAAATCCGACGTAGAGATACGAGAGCAGTCCGAAAATGAGGAGAAAGACCGCTCCCACGACATACACGATGGGTGAGACGAAGTACCCGCGGAGTTCCTTGGCGATGACGGCTTGGACAGGGGTCATTGATCCACCTACGCGTCCGTCCGTTCGGCGGAGGTACCGACCATGGCCTCTGCCGGCTCTGTGAGGTGATCCTCGTGGCGTGTGAGTTGGAGGAAAACGTCTTCCAATGTCATGGAGATGGTGCGGAGTTCCAGCAAGCCCCAGTTGGATGAGACCACCAACCGCGCGATCTCATCCCGCAGATCACGGCCTAGCTCGCATTCGAGGAGGAAGCTCCCTCCTGCCTGTCCCGGCAGCACATTGAGGATGCCTGGGATCGCGCGAAGTTTCATGTCGCAGTCCGGGGGGATGGTCTTGAGCGTGATGGAAACCTTCTCTGATTGACGTAATCGGGCCGACAATTGTTCAGGGGTGTCCTCTGCGACGATACGCCCCTTGTTGATAATGACGACTCGTTGGCAGACTGCGGTCGCCTCCGGGAGGATGTGCGTGCTGAGGATCACGGAATGGGAACCAGCCAGGCTCTTGATGAGCTCCCGGATCTCGATGATTTGCTTTGGGTCGAGCCCGACCGTCGGTTCGTCGAGGATCAGGACTGGGGGATCATGGAGCAACGCCTGCGCCAGCCCCACACGCTGGCGGTACCCGCGCGAGAGGTTTCCGATCAGCCGATGACGCACTGAACCCAGCTCAAGCTTGCCGATGGCTTGGTCGAGTCCTGCCGTGAGGTTCTGCCCCGTCATGCCACGCAAACGGCCGACGAAGGTTAGATACTCGGTGACGGTGAGCTCCTGATAGACAGGCGGTGTTTCCGGCAGATAGCCGATCTGCCGTTTGACTTCCAGTGGCTGATCCGTGCAATCAAATCCCGCGACACGAGCATGGCCTTCCGTCGCCGGCATAAAGCACGTCAGGATCCGCATCGTGGTCGTTTTGCCCGCCCCATTGGGGCCGAGAAATGCCAACACCTCTCCCTTGGCCACAGAAAAGGTGACGCGGTCGATTGCCGTATGATGGCCGTATCGCTTGGTAATGTTGTGAACGTCGATCACGAAAGTGATATCGGTGCGAACAACTGTGGAGACTGGAGCGGTCTCGCTCTCAACCCAACATCCTTAGCAGTAACCACCGGGATCTTACTCACAACCTCTGAAGCAGTCAATACGGCCATGTGGTTTAAGAGTGCCAGGTGGCTCCATCATGCTGAGTAATCGTGCGAACGGGTTCGTCGTACAGGAAGAGTTCCTCGCCGTTCTGAGATGACTCATTAAGAGTCGTCATCTTGTCATCCAGGGGACGCGTCAACTTCTAGTGTTGAATTTCGATCCTATCTCATTTATACCTTGAGCCTAAGGGAGCAGCCCGCTTTTGATTTTGTGTAGGGTGACACTCCTCATTTTGATCCACCGGGGTTTCCATACGGAGGTGGGGGAGACGGGTACTCCCGTCGGTGTTGTTGAAAGCCCATACCTTTCATACCCTGATCTCCACTCGGCCTAAAGAAGTAAACGATTCCAGTAGAGGGAGGCGGCTCATAGCATGAACACCTACTCTCATCGCACTCGGCTCTCAACCTCAAGTTCTTTTGCACTCCTCTTTTGCCTCTCCCTGGGGGCCTGCTCATGGGTTCCTAAGGGAGATGTGCAACTTGACATCGGCATCAAGGATCGAGGGGTGGCGTCCTGGTATGGTGCGCAGTTCCACGGCAGGAAGGCGGCGAACGGCGAACTGTACGATATGGAAGCGTTGACCGCGGCACACCGTACTATGCCGTTAGGTAGCGTGGTCCGTGTCACCAATGTCATCAATGGCAAACATCTCCATGTTCGGATTACCGACCGAGGTCCCTATGAAAAAGGGCGAATCCTCGATCTGTCTCGCAGAGCGGCCATGCAATTAGGCATGGAGCGTGAGGGATTGACGTATGTGCAGATTGAGATCGTCGGTGAGCGCCGTCCGGAGCTTATGTGGCTTGTAGAGACCTTTGCCGGACGAACGGCCTCGGTGCTTGCGGATGCCAGACCATGGTCTGATCGGACTTCCTCCGGCATGACTGCTCATGCACGAAATCTTCAGGGTGACCTCTGGGTAGCCAGGCGTAATCGCTGGGCTCTGGCGATGCTTGCCGTCGATCATTCAGTGGGATCTCCGGTGCCCGCATTAGTGCTTGCCTAACCTCACCGACATTGACTCTATCCTGGTTGACAGTGTGCAAAGGTCTCCACTAGACTGCCGGTTCTCATTCTCAAACAAGAGAACTAACCGATAGCGCGTTCGTTTATCGAAGGGGGAGGCACAGATCGATGGCCAAAAAGCGGGCAGCGGAGCCGGAAGAAGCGAAACTTAAGAAAAAGATTGCCGCCAAGCTCACCGACCAGAAGAATTCGCAAGGAGATACTAAACTCAGATCTCTAAAAAAGAGATTGAAGAGAGAGCAACGGAAGAGGCGGGCCCTTGCACAACGAAAAAAGCAAGCGGCTGGAAATAAGGCAGAGGCGGCCACCTCATCAAGTTAGGTATTCGGTTGGTCGGTTAGAATCGTTGCAGCGGGTAGTTCTTCTATGGAGCAAGATCAAAAATCTCCATTGCCGGGTTTGAACCCCCTTGGTCATCACGCCAGTGATAGTCCTTTGGGTGGCGATGTGGCTGGCTCGATGCAGTCCGAGCCTCTTGCGTCTGCTGAATCAGGTGCCGTGGGCCAAGAAGCAGTCGCGCTTGACGAAGAGCAAATCAAGGATGAGATCGATATTCAGATCGATCTCCTTAAGGATCCTGATTGGGTTGTCCGTCGAGAGGCTGTCATCACCCTCGGCGAGATGGGCGATGAACGATGTGTGGAGCCATTGGCCCGCGCGTTGCGCGATGGGGATTGGCAGGTTCGTGAGGTTGCGATCGAGGCGATGGGGCAGGTGGGCTCTCCTGCCGTTGAGACGCTCCTTAAACTGTTGCGTGACTGGGAAGTGCGCAAATATGCCATTTTGGCGCTGGGGAAGATTCGCGATGAGCGGGTGCTCGACCCCTTGATGCTCCAGCTTCGGAACGATGAATTTAAGGATGATGCTATTCATGCGTTGGTGGAACTCGGTGAGCCCGCAGTCGAGAGGCTGATCGGGGCGCTCCGGGACAAGGATGAAAACGTTCGGAAGAGCGCGGTGCTGGCCTTAGGACGGATCAAGAACAACGATGCCATCAGCCCGCTCATCACCATGCTCGGTGATCAAGACTGGTTCACTCGTTTGACGGCAGCCGCTGCCTTGGAGTCCATCGGCGACGAACGGGGACGCGAGGCTATCAAACCATTGCTCAAGGATCCGGACATGGTGGTCAAGATGCGCGTGGAGCGCATCCTTGCCAAGTGGAAGAAACCGTCCCCTTCACAGACGGCCAACGCCTGAGTCACTGGCTCAGGAGTTGATCCATCCGGGTTTGAAGTTCATCCAACTTCTTCAACGTAACCGCCTTCCCCATGGCCAGCTCCAGCTTCACCTCTTGAAGTGACTCAGTTAGATCTCGTAAGGCCTTCGTCATGGAATCGGCTTTGGCTCCCTTAGCGAGGGCTTGCACCGTATCGATGGCTTGCGACAGCTCCTTTGCTGCGTCGCCGTACTGGCGCTCGACCAGGTTGGCCTTGGTCTGTACCAATCTGGATTTGGCGTCCACGAGTCCCTGACGACGACGGAGATCGCGCTCGATCCCGAGCGTAGTGTCCACCACATTTCTGGATACATCCTTTAAAGATTGCTGCAGCTCGGCGACGGTTCGCTGCAGTGTGCCGACGGGTCGTTGCCCCATATAATAACCCGCTCCGAAAGCGCCGACGATCAGCAGGAGCACTGTAAGAAATTTCACCATAAATAGATTCCTTGTTAACGGCGGCGTGTTCCTGAGGTCAGTGGCATGATCTGTTGCAGGAGGCTCTGTGCCGACGCGATGCGCACCGCCTCATCGGAGTCTTGGAGCCCTTGGACCAGTACCGGGACGGCCTCGGCGCGGCTCTTTCGTAATGCTTTGGCAGCCATCAGTCGAGGGAGTGGTTGCTGGTCTTGGATGAGTGTGTGCAGGAGCGTCAGGGCTTGCTTGTCCGAGGAGGCACTCAGTGCTTGTGCCGCTGCACCGCGAATGGAAGGGTCCTTGTGTTGCGCGAGATCGGTCGCAATAGCCAAGGCCGAGGCATCCCCGAGGCGGAGCAACCCTTCCACCGCGCTGGCCCGGACGTGAGGATTGGGGTCTCGGGTGAGCGCCAGCAGGAGGGGTCGATTCTCTTTGATGCCGAGTCGTCCTAGACTTGTGGCGGCCACGCCGCGCACCATCCCCATTTCGTCCCCGATGGCATGTGTCAACGGAGCGACCCCGTTTGGAGATCCGAATTCTCCCAATGCTCCTGCGGCGAAGGCTCGCACGGATGGATCAGGATCATACACCGCTTGAGACAGGACCGCCAGGCTGCTTGGGTGCTTGAGGCGTCCCAGTGCCCCGAGCGCCGCCATTCTCGACTCTGCATCCGGTAAGGTCGCGGCGCTCGTGATATCGCTCAGCTTCTCGGAGAGGCCCAGTTTGACCAACGCTGCGTAGGCGAAGACGGCTTCAGGTCCATCTTCGGTGCGGGCGACATCAAGGAGCCGTTGTCGAACATCGCTCGCCTTCGCATCACCCAACGCCGTCATGGCGGCAATACGGACGGTCGGCATTTCATCTCTCAATGCGCGACGCAAGGCACCGGATTTTTCCGCGAGTCCGGCTTTTCCGATTGCCTCTGCGGCTCGTGCCCGTACGACCACCGACGTATCCAGTAATCCATCTTCCAGCAATGCGGCGGTTTCCGGGAGGCCTAATTCCGCCAGAGCCGAGTAGGCCGCGATGCGAACATGTTCGTGGCGGTCTCGGACATGGCTGGTAATCACACCAAGCGCCAAAGGACGGAGGAGGGAGTAATCATGTGAGTTCCCTGTCTGGTTCAACTTTGCGTAGATGGTCAGGGCATCGTCTGTTCGTCCCAGCCGGACATAACTCAGCAAGGCCAGCCGGAGGAATGACTTTGAGGGAGTTGCGTCGGGGGGCAGCTCTCTGAACAAACCGGCCACCCCAGCGTAATCGTCGGCTTTGAACAACGCTACCGCCTTGGACTCAACCTTTGAAGAGGATTCTGGAGGTGCAGCATGGAGCCTCGTTGGAATGATGAGGTTCAGCACGAGCGCACCCCATACCAACAGGCTGGGTATTCCGTTGTTCCACGATTGCTTCAGAGGGCGCCGGTTCCTTGCGGCGAACCAAACTACCATGTCGTCGGCATGCGCACCGTCGCGGGACGGTACATGAGAGTGACATAATCTTTGAGCATGCGCGTGGTGCAGAACTGAGGCGCGACGGTGCGTATGCATTCTTTGACCATTTGGAGCCATCCGCGCGGAATGCCGTCTCGATCGCGCTGGTAGAACAACGGGACGACTTCTTGTTCCAACACGCGATACAGCTCCTCTACATCGTGATGATCTTGAGCCGGCGCTTCGACCGGTTCGGCGAGCGGCTGGATTCCCCACCCGTTGGCCCCATTGTATCCCTCGACCCACCATCCATCCAGGACGCTGAGATTCAGGACGCCGTTGAGCGCGGCTTTCATACCGCTGGTACCGCTGGCCTCCATGGGGAAACGGGGGGTATTCAACCAAATGTCGACGCCCTGAACGAGATACTTCGCCATGTGCATCTCGTAGTCTTCAAGGAAGGCAATGTGGCCTCCCAGCTTGTGATCATGGCAGAAGTTCAACACTTCATGAATGAAGTACCGACCCGGCTCATCGGCGGGATGGGCTTTACCGGCGAAGATGAGCTGGACCGGACGCCATCGATCTTGAAGAATGGCCTTCAACCGTTCCAAGTCTCGAAACAGCAGCGTGGCCCGTTTGTAGGTGGCGAACCGTCGCCCGAACCCGATCGTCAACGCTTCGGGGTCGAGGAGGGTTCCCCGTGTGATCACTTGCGATGGTTGGAGATGCCCCTGCATCCACCCGTTTCTGGCTCGTTCACGGATGAACCCCATCAGTTTGCGCTTCATCGTCTGTCGAACAGCCCACAGTTCCTGGTCGGGGACATCCATCACGCGCTGCCACATCGCCGGATCATCACAGGCCTGGGTCCACGTTGGGCTGAGGGACTTACCGTATAGGTGGTGCAGTTCCGGCGAGATCCATGTCGGCGCATGAATGCCGTTGGTTATACTCCGGATGGGGATCTGGTCGGTCGGGAGCCCCGGCCAAAAGTGTTGCCACATCTCTCGTGTGACACGGCCATGCTCTCGGCTCACGCCGTTGACGTGGGCCGATAGACGCATCACGAGGGCAGTCATATTAAAGCCGCGTCCCCCTGATTCTGGCGTTTCGCCGAGGCGAAGAAACTCCTCGCGTGAGAGACTCAGTTGCTCCCAGTATCCGGCAAAGTATCGATCCATCAAATGGTGCGGGAAGATGTCATGCCCAGCCGGTACCGGCGTGTGCGTCGTGAAGACTGTGCTCTGACGGACAAGCTCGCAGGCCTCCGCATGGGACGAGCCGTTTTGAACCAGCTCGCGCACCCGCTCCAATGTGAGGAAGGCCGAGTGACCTTCGTTGGCATGCCAGACTGACGGCGAGATGCCGAGCGTGCGCAACATCCGGACACCGCCGATACCCAGTAGGATTTCCTGGCAGATCCGCATTTCTTGGTCTCCGCCGTAGAGACGGGCGGAGAGGGCTCGGTTCTCCGGGCTGTTTTCCGGTACATCCGTATCGATAAGATACAGCGTGATACGGCCCACCAGTACCTTCCAGACCGCCGCCGTCACACGACGACCACCCATCTCGACGGCAAACCGGCAGGGTTCTCCCGATGGAGTGAGTGCCAAATGAATGGGAGACTCGTCACGGTTGAACGGAGCATAGGCCGCCTCTTGCCAGCCTTCAGGGGTGATGCGTTGACGGAAATAGCCTTGCGGGTACATGAACCCGACGCCGACCAGGGGGATCCCAAGGTCGCTTGCCTCTTTGCAATGGTCTCCAGCCAAGATGCCGAGCCCACCGCTGTAGATCGGCACAGAAGCATGTAACCCGAATTCAGCCGAAAAGTAGGCGATGGTCGTCTTTGTTAGATCGGCATGGTGCGTTCCGACCCAACTCTTTTTGTTGGCCAGATATTCATCGAACAATCGAAACACGGCCGAGTATTGGCGAAGAAACGAGGGATCTTCAGCTAGACGCGTCAACTGGTCAGGTTTGACGTCGGCCAGCAGTTTGACTGGGTTGTGATGCGTGAGAAACCAAAGAGTCGGATCGATGGTTTCAAATAATTGGCGTGCTTCCAGCGTCCAACTCCACCAGAGGTTCTGGGCGAGTTCGGGTAGACGGTTCAGATTTTGCGGAAGAGAATTGTTCAAGCCATTCGGAGAATCCACAAGCGCTCCTTTAGTCAAGATAGCGAATTAAATATCGACAATGACGGGCGATCACTGGAGGGATCAGGCGTGCCCGGCCTTATGCCATGAGGCCCATTCCTTGGAGAATGCCACGGCAGCGTAGCGTTCGCCAAGGATTTTTGCGACTTGGTTGAGCAGTTTGGTGAGTTGCTGGAGCTCGGACGGCGTGAGATCCTCACGGAACCGTGGGTGAAGCCCCCATCGGGTTTCAACTTCCTCGCCCGATACGCTCGACATCAAGCTGACCAGCTTAATCTCCTGCCCGGTGGATTTCTTGAGATCGGCCGTGGCTCCGGTAGGCGTTGGGACAGACTGTGATGTTTCCTGGGAAGGCGGCGCCTGTCCCTGTAGGACTGCACTGAGAGCCGGCACGACTGCGCTTGCACAGAGTGTTGCCGCGGAGCAGAGCTGCGCATTGCCGGGGACTCCAAGCGCCTCAGCCACCTTCTCGCCGAAGTCGCGGAACATCTCACTCTTCATCTTAGACTCTTCCGTAATCAGAAACTTGTATTGTTCATAGGCCTGGCGGCTCTCTGCCACGGTCGTGCCGATCGTCATGACGATTTCCATCTGATCGGTATTGTTTCCAAATGCCGGCTCCAGCGCTCGCTTCATCTGTTGTGTCACGGCGTCTTCCAGACCGTTCATGAACTCCATCTGGTCTTTCAACGGAATGTGCAGAGCCACGAGTCGATCCGTGAGGTTGAACAGGATCTTAAGAAATTCGAGGTAGATGCCCCACTCATCCTGGCGCTTGAGCTTCAGCGCTTGGTCGGGGGCATTGCGCTTCATCATCGTGACCGACTCGCCCGACACGGCGAGCATCAGCTCAGCCAGCTGGCGAAGGCGTTCCTTGTATTCAGTGGTAGCAGTGGCCATGGGTTTGCTCAAGAGCAGCGCGAATTATAGCGGAGACTGGAGAGAGGAGAAAAGAGGCGAATTCAGCAATTCATTGTACGTTCTTTTTCTCGCGGTTAGGATTGCCAAGGCGTACAGTTATGGGTCTGCACAGGTTTCAGCAAGCAAGAATCGGAATCAAAAGGTGGAAGTAGTAAGTGTGTGACCGGTGAGTGACGAATTGCAAGACATGGCTCTTGGATCAGGTCGCAACAAAATCCCCATGGGCCTTACGCTGGCTGAAGCGCTCCGATTTTCTTGGTCTAACCGACGGTTGTTCGGACGTTTCATGATCATTCCGGTCGCGATGGCCACCGTGCTGGGACTCGCATCCCTTGCCTTCTATAATGAGTCCGATCAAACAGTACCCATGATGATCTGGAGCTTCGGGATCTTAATTCCTGATTTCATGGTTCTAACTTGGTTTGCTGTGGCTTGCCATCGATTGATCCTGATCGGAGAGGGGGCTGTATCTGAGTTTGGTTTGACTCGTTGGACCTGGAGAGAGACGCGGTTTTTTCTATGGATGCTTCTTGCCTATATTATCGGATGTCTGTTCATGTTGTTAGGTGATACCGCTCTCTTTGCAGTGGCCTTCTTAATAGCAAACGCATGTGGTTTCTCAACGAAAACAACGTCTCTCATGATGGAACATCCCGCTTTTTTCCCAGGAGTGTTTCTCCTAGCGAGCATTCCTTTCGCCTACGTTGTCGGGCGCATGAGTATATTACTTCCCGCCACGGCAATAGATTTGCGCCCCAGCTTTTTCTCTGCTTGGGACTTGTCTGAGGGAAATGGTTGGCGTGTGGCGATTCTTGTCGGTGGTATTCCCTTAGCATTCATAGCAATTCAGAGTTTCATTTGGATGATTCCATCATGGGTATTCGGAGTGAGTCCTCAAGGGGCTCAGTCGGCATTAGATGTCACCTCTGTAGGTCTCACATTAATGCAGTCGATTCTTCGGTACATCTTTGCCACGGCAGAGATTGCGATACTTTCAATCACGTTCAGGAGGCTTAGGGCAATGGAAGAGCAGAAGTTGGTATTGCC
>JAHBWR010000096.1 GCA_019636875.1 Nitrospira sp. | reverse complement strand
TCAGCCACCGTCAAGGGGGAACTTGTTGGGGATTAGTGTGCTCTTTGAAGAATCTCAAGAGCAGTACTCCATTCACCAGTATGACGATTGCCAGGATGGCATAGGTAGTAACTGGTGATGCAAGGTCCAGCTCACCCAAGACACGAGAAAGCCCGAATCCGACGATCAACCCGTCGAATGCCATACAAATACGCCTGAACGTCTCAGGGTCCATCAAACGGATGAGAAACGTCCCCAACGGAATGCCAACGATCACGCTCGGGACGATGTAGGGGATAATCTCCATGCTGCCGGCGCTGTAGAAGCCGATCAATCCATAGGCAATGGCGGTGAGTGACGATTCAGCTAAACGAATGATGCCGAGCGCGGCGCGGAAATCTTGTTTGGGATAGCCTTGGTTATTGAAGAGGAGAGCTAACGGGGGGCCGGAAATGGTGGTTACTGAATAGAGAGTGCCGAGTCCCAGTCCAAATGGTACGGCGATGACTTTTTCAGCCTGGATTGGTTTGCGAATGCCTGCGGCTTGGAGCAGGATCAACGGTAGCAGAAAAAAATAGGTGACGAACTTGATCCACGCTGGTTCCACGAGAGAAAGAAGATAGCTCCCGATGCCGACGCCGACTGCCAGACCACCAAGAATTGGGGCCACCCGCCAGAAAATATTGAGGATACTTCTTCGGTTGATAAACAGCACATAGGCGTTGATAACGAGCTCAACCAGCACCAGTGCAGGGTTCAAGATGCGGTTGGTATAGAACAAGAGGGCCACAGGAACAGTAATCGAGGAGAAACCGTACCCAAGGGCTCCATTCACTATGGAAGCTACAAAGGTGATAACGACTAGAACAACAACATCATCCATAGTGTGTTAATCCGTGAGACGGTCGGAGGCAAAGTCGGCAAGCGTGTAATAGTCGAGGATTCCGGTGATAGCATCACGAACGGCTCCCATCACCTGTTGCACTGGACACCGTGTCTTCTCCGCATAGGGACACTCACGACACTTTTGATAGGCTGTCTTACTGACGCATCCGATCGGGGCAAGGGGACCATCAAGTGCGCGTATGACCTGTCCTAGCGTAATTTCCTTTGGTTGTTTGATGAGGACATATCCCCCCTTTACTCCGCGTCGACTGGAAATCAATCCGGCTCGTTTGAGCGTGAGGAGAATTTGTTCTAAGAATTCGATCGGGATGTGTTGCCGATCAGCAATGTCGTGCCGCTGGAGTGTGGTTCTTCCATGTGCAAGCGTGAGTTCGAGCAAAGCCCTGAGACCGTACTCGCTTTTCTTCGATAGCTTCATGGCGTTGGCATAAATACAACTAACTTGGTCAACAAGCACAACAATATGAAAAATATACTCCATATGTCAAGGTTGAATCGCAGGGGACGAGAATCCCCACATCAAAACACTCGTGTAGGGTAAGAATCTCGTCGTTCTTCAGTCTTGGTGGTGTGGTAGGCAGGTGAGAGTTGGCTGTTCCTTGACAGTGGAAAAGTATTCTTGCTAGCCTGCCAGCTTCAGATGGAAGCATCTAGTTATCTCTCCTGACGAGGCTGAAGGTTCAGTGACCTTTCAAGAACTGATTCTTACCCTCCATCGTTTCTGGGCCGATCATGGATGTGTCGTTCATCAACCCTACGATATGGAAATGGGCGCAGGGACGTTTCATCCAGCCACGTTTTTACGATCACTTGGACCAGAGCCATGGCGGGCTTCCTATGTGCAGCCGTGTCGTCGACCCACCGATGGCCGGTATGGTGAAAACCCTAACCGTCTCCAGCACTATTATCAGTACCAAGTCGTACTGAAACCTTCGCCGGACAACATTCAAGAGCTTTACTTGGAGAGTTTGGCCCGGCTGGGGATTAATCCAAAGCAGCATGATATCCGCTTTATCCAAGATGATTGGGAGTCACCGACATTGGGAGCCTGGGGGCTTGGCTGGGAAGTGCGTTTGGATGGGATGGAAATTACCCAGTTCACGTACTTTCAGGAAATTGGTGGCATTGAACTGAGCCCTATCACGGGCGAAATCACCTATGGAACAGAGCGAATTGCCATGTATCTGCAGCAAGTGAACAACGTCTTCGATCTGGCGTGGACGGACTCCATCAAGTATGGCGATATTCATCATGAAACCGAGGTGCAGGGATCACGCTACAACTTTGAACAAGCGGACGTGGCCATGCTGATACACGCGTTCGAGGCGAATGAACAGGAGTGCACTCGGTTACTTTCGCAAGCCGACCAGCGCGTCACGCTGCCCGCCTACGATTACTGTATTAAGTCGTCCCATGTCTTCAATCTCTTGGATGCGCGCGGTGCGATCAGCGTGGCGGAGCGAACGGGGTATATTGCCAGGGTGCGGGCGCTGGCCAGGCAGTGCGCTGAACGCTATATCGAAGAGCGAGCTGCAATGGGTCATCCGCTGTTGAGTCGCGAGTTGAGAACCACAAAGTCTGGTAGACCTCGAGCAGGGGTCGGAACAGGCCGCACGTAATTCGCTATGGCGACTCACAAGAAAACCGGACGCCGAAAGACCGCGCAGACGAAACGTACAGGGACATCCGCACCTGCCACAGCTGAGTTGCTGTTGGAAATCGGTGTAGAGGAACTTCCCTATCAGTTCATTGCTCCCGCGCTCGTTTCGCTCAAAGAATCAGCTGAAGCTCTATTCAACGATCATCGACTCACCTTTCAGTCCGTCCAAACCATGGGAACGCCGCGTCGATTGACGATCGTGGTCGATGGCCTGGCGGCGAAACAAACTTCGATCACGAAGGAGGCGATGGGGCCGTCGAAGGCTGTTGCCTTCGATCAGGCAGGGCAACCGACCAAAGCGGCCTTAGGATTTGCCGCTGGTCAGGGTGTGTCCGTTCAGGAGCTTCAGGTACGCCAGACCCCGAAGGGGGAGTACCTGTTTGCCGTGAAACGTGAGGAAGGCCGGACCTCCACCGCTGTCTTGCTCGAAACACTCCCACAACTGGTATCAGGTCTTACCTTCCCTAAAGCAATGAAATGGAACGAGAGCGGCGTGCGCTTCGCCCGTCCGATCCGGTGGATGGTCGTGCTGTATGGAGGCAAGGTGCTTCCAATCAAGGCCGCCGGGATCACAGCATCGGATCAGACGAAAGGCCATCGCGTGTTAGGCGGAGGGAAGTGGGGCACTGTTCGCGATGCCGCTTCCTATGTCAGTTTGTTGGAGCGCCAGGGTGTCATCGTCGACCCGCAGCATCGCCGGCAACTAATCGAGAAACAGATCGCCGCCATCTGTAGCAAGGCCGGATTACAGTTGAACGACGACGAAGCCTTGTTCGACCAGGCCGTGTACGCAACGGAGCAGCCCCAAGCGATTATGGGGTCGTTTAAGGATGCGTATCTGGAGATGCCGGAAGAGATTCTGACGACTTCGATGAAGGAACACCAGGGATTCTTCTCCTTACGCGAAAAGGCGACCGGCAAGTTGGCGGCCCGATTCATCGCGGTGGTGAACAACCGCGCCAAGGATATGTCTCTGATTCGTGAAGGGAATGAGCGGGTGCTGGCGGCACGATTGGCCGATGCGAAGTTTTTCTTTGATGAAGATCAAAAGATTCCGTTGGAAGAGCGTGCCAAGAAACTCAGTGGAGTCACGTTTCATCGGAAGCTGGGCACGATGGCTCAGAAGCAAGAGCGAATTAGAAAACTGGCCGCCTTCATCACCGCTCAATTAGATGGTAGCCATGCTGAGCTGCCAAAGGTTTGCGATCGGGCGGCGGCATTGTCCAAAGCCGATCTTCTGACTGGGATTGTGGGTGAGTTTCCTGAGCTTCAAGGCGTCATGGGGGGGGAGTACGCGCTGCATGACGGAGAATCAACGGCGGTGGCTCAGGCTATTCGAGAACAGTATCTGCCTAAGGCCATTGAGGGAGCATTACCCAAGACGAAGGCGGGACAGGTTCTTTCCCTGGCAGATCGGCTCGATTCCATTGGATCGTTTTTTTATGTGGGGATCATCCCGACGGGATCAGAAGATCCTTTTGCATTGCGCCGTCATGCCACCGCGATCGTAAGGATCGTGCTCGAAGAGAATCTTCGAATCGATCTCAGGTCCTGTGTTGATCAGGCCATGGCGATTGTGGCGAAGGGCGGGTTTAGCGGCGTGCCGGGGTCAGATCAGGAACGGCGTCTGCGCATCACGGAGTTCATCTTTGAGCGACTTCGACACTACGGTCGGGTCGTGTATGCCTTGCGCGATGACGTTATCGATTCGGTGCTGAAATCATCCCATGCTAAATCGGTAGATCTCGTCGATCTTGTGCAGAAGATGAAGGCTATTGAAGAAGTAACAAGGAAACCGGAGTTCGATCCCTTGATTGTCGGGTTCAAGCGGGCGCACCGGTTAATTGAAAAGGAACAGTGGGAACGCTTGCCGGTTGATGACACGAAATTTCAGGATCCCTCAGAAAGGACGCTTCACCAGGCAGTCGCCGAAGAAGGACAAAAGATGGGATTCGCTCTGTCCGGGGGCGACTATCAAGAGGCATTGAATTCCTTGGTTGGACTCAGATCGACCATCGATACATTTTTCGAAGCTGTGATGGTGAATGTAGAAGACAAGACCGTTCGCAGTAATCGGTTGTCGCTACTCAAAGAGGTCGATGATCTGTTTATGTTATTCGCAGACTTTTCCCAGATTGTGGTACAAGGGCGGTAAGTCGCATCGGACGGACAACGGACTGCGCTGGCGCGGATCGGGCACAAGGGGAATTGCCATGGATCAGCCGATGGCGGACGAGTCCCGTCGGGCGGACAAGATCCGACGATTCTCTCTTGCGGTTTCACTGGGCTTAATCGTGTGCTGCAATGCGATCCTCTTCGTAGGGCTCACACTCAGTGGCATCAATCTGGATGATGTAGTGAAGACCCCCGATCTCTTCAATTCCAAACAGGATGTCTGTCTTCGGCTTTCGTGGCGATCTGTACCTGGGGAAAATGAACCGGTTCAGCTGTGTTCGGAGTGGTTGAACCTTTCTGATCCGAGTGGAACACCACATTCCCTTTCACCAGACACGAAGCTGAAGCAGGGACTTGACGGGCATTATTATGTCGATCAGGGTATACAGGCTGACTACCGATTATTGGTGCTGATGCTGTTTGTCGCCGCTATTATCATCGGTGGGGTACGGGTCAAGTGGTTCTTGGTGAACCGGTATCGGCTCCGTCTGGAATCGGCAGATGGTCGCAGTGCTTCGACGGCTCATTGATGCGCATTCTTCCTGGAAGGAGAAGTCACGTGGCAAAGAAATACGTCTACTATTTCGGTGACGGCAAAGCCGAGGGGACCTCGAACATGAAGGAACTGCTCGGGGGAAAAGGGGCGGGATTGGCCGAAATGACGAATCTCGGTATCTCTGTTCCGCCCGGTTTCACGATCACGACCGAAGCCTGCATCGAGTACGACAAGCACGGGAAGAAATATCCACCCGGCATGTGGGAGGCGACACTCGCTGCTCTGAAGCGCGTGGAGCGGTCGATGGGGATGGGATTTGGGAACCCTGAAAAACCGTTGCTGGTCTCTGTGCGTTCCGGTGCCCGAGCGTCGATGCCGGGCATGATGGATACGGTCCTCAACGTGGGATTGACGCTGCGGACGGTCGAAGGGCTTGCCGCGAAAACCAAGAACGAGCGGTTTGCCCAGGACAGTTATCGCCGCTTCGTCACGATGTTCGGTAGCATCGTCATGGGGGTGCCGCGTGAACATTTCGAGGCGATTCTGAAACATAAGAAAGAAGAAATGGGCGTGACCCATGAGACCCAGCTAGACGCAGGGGGCTTGCGGGACCTCGTCGGACGATTTAAGGCCTTGGTGAAAGAAGAAACTGGGAAGGACTTTCCGGACGACCCCAATGAGCAGTTGCGCATGGCGATCAACGCGGTCTTCTCGTCATGGAACGGGGCGCGTGCCATCACCTATCGACGGTTGAACGGCATTCCGGACCATTGGGGGACCGCGGTCAACGTGGTCGCGATGGTGTTCGGCAATATGGGCGATACCAGCGGAACCGGTGTGGCCTTCACCCGCGATCCGAATACCGGCGAGCATAAATTCTTTGGCGAATGTCTGATGAACGCGCAGGGTGAGGATGTCGTCGCCGGTATCAGAACGCCGTTGCCGGTGAACGCACTCGCGAAGAACGTTCCAGCAGCCTACAAAGATCTCGAACAGACGTACAAGAAGTTGGAGAAACATTACCGGGACATGCTCGACCTGGAATTTACGATCCAGGAGGGCAAACTCTATATGCTCCAGACGCGCGTCGGGAAGCGGACCGGTATCTCGGCCGTTCGGATCGCCGTTGAAATGGTCAAAGAAGGATTGATCACAAAACGTGAAGCCGTGCAGCGGGTCGGTCCGGATCAATTGGCGCAGTATCTCTACCCAATTTTCGATGCAGCGGTGGAATCGGGTTCGACTCCGTTGGGCAAAGGCTTGCCGGCCGGGCCTGGGGCGGCGGCGGGAAAGGTCGCCCTCACACCGGATCGTGCGGTTGAAATGAAAGCCGCCGGGCAACGGGTCGTCCTCGTCCGTGACGAAACCAGCCCGGACGATATTCACGGCATGAATGCGGCCACCGGATTCTTGACCGCGCGTGGCGGGATGACGTCGCATGCGGCCGTGGTAGCGAGACAGATGGGCAAAGTCTGCGTCGCCGGTTGCGAAGCCGTACAGGTGATCGACGATCAATCGGTACGGATCGGCTCGAAGGTATTCCGCGAAGGGGACTATATCTCCGTCAACGGTTCGACCGGGAATGTCTATGATGGTGACGTGCCGGTGGTGGAATCAGAAATCATTCAAGTCGTGCAAGGGAAGCTCGATCCCAAGAAGTCGCCGAAGTATCAATTGTTCGCAACGTTGTTGTCCTGGGCTGACAGCGAACGAAAACTGCGTGTGCGGGCCAACGCCGATGTGCCGGATCAAGCGAAGATTGCGAGGGGATTCGGAGCAGAAGGCATCGGATTATGCCGGACGGAGCACATGTTCTTTGCCGAAGATCGAATCTCGATCATGCAGAAGATGATCTTGGCACGCACGAAAGAAGAACGTGAAAAATTTCTCGACCAACTGCTGCCCCTGCAGAAGCAAGACTTTATCGGGCTCTACCGGGAGATGCAGGGATACCCGGTCACGATTCGGCTCCTTGATCCGCCGCTCCACGAGTTTTTGCCCAAGCGCGAAGAGCTGATGGTAGAGATCGCCCAGCTGGAACTGACCGAACATGACGGAACCAAGCTCGAGGAAAAGCGGCGACTATTGGCTCGAGTGGAAGAACTCCACGAATTCAATCCCATGCTGGGGCTTCGTGGCTGTCGGTTGGGCATTACCATGCCGGAGATCACGCGGATGCAGGCAAAGGCGATCATGGAAGCGGCCTGCGAGTTGGCGAAGGAAGGAAAGAAGATTGTACCAGAGATTATGATCCCACTGGTCGGCATGGTCGCCGAAATGAAGTCGCAGAAAGATCTCGTGAGAGAAGTGGCCCAGGAGACGATGAAACGGTATGGCGTGAAGCTCAATTATCTGGTCGGGACGATGATCGAGTTGCCGCGTGCAGCCGTGACGGCCGATCGGATTGCGCAGGAGGCGGAGTTCTTCTCATTTGGAACGAACGATTTGACGCAGACCACGTTTGGCTTCTCACGTGATGATGCGGCGAAGTTCATCGATTTCTATAAGACCAACAAGATCATGGAGTCAGACCCCTTTGCCGTGCTCGACCGAGAAGGTGTCGGGTCGCTGATGAAACGGGCCATCGAGGGTGGGCGCAAGACGCGATCCGATATCAAGCTTGGCATCTGCGGCGAGCATGGCGGTGATCCCAGCTCCGTCGAGTTCTGCCAGCAACTGGGGTTAGATTACGTGAGTTGTTCACCATTCCGCGTCGCGATTGCGCGACTGGCGGCGGCCCAGGCGGCGATCGTACAATCGAGTGCGAAGCCTGCGGAGAAGAAACCTAAGGCGAAGCGCAAGCCAGCAAAGTCGCGTATGTCATCGACAGCACGCCGCAAGAGACGGTGATCAGCACTCAACAAGATCTCCGCTTCATGACGCTGGCCCTTCGCTTGGCGGCGAAGGGCCAGGGAACGACTAGCCCGAATCCGATGGTCGGAGCCTTGGTAGTTCGTCAGGGCGACATTGTTGGTCAGGGATTTCATCTCCGACCTGGAACTCCCCACGCGGAGATTCACGCATTACGGCGGGCAGGGGATCGCGCCAGAGGTTCGACGCTCTACATCACCCTTGAGCCCTGCTGCCATCTCAAAAAGCGCACCCCTCCTTGTGTCCCAGCAATCCTTCGCTCCGGTGTCCGCCGTGTGGTGATTGCGATGCAGGATCCGAATCCATCAGTCAAAGGAAAAGGCGTCACTGCACTTCGACGGGCTGGACTGGCGGTCGTGGTCGGAGTGGCTCGCCTCGAAGCAGAGGTATTGAACAGGGCCTACTGCCATTGGATGAAGACCGGTCGCCCCTATGTCACACTCAAGGCGGGCATGACGCTCGACGGACAGCTGGCGACGGCAAGGGGCGAGTCCAGGTGGATCACGAGTGAGGCATCCCGTCAGGAGGTGCATCAGCTTCGTGGTTCTGTGGATGGCATCTTGATCGGAGTGAACACCGTTCTGACTGATAATCCTTCGCTGACAGCGAGGAAGGGAGCGCGCTTCGATACCGTCGCCTCACGGCAGCCTCTTCGCATCGTGGTTGATAGCAGCCTGCGCACTCCGACCACGGCAAGGATTGTGGCGCAACAGGACAAGGCCAAAACGATTATTGCGACAACTACTGCAGCTCCACAGGCTCGGCGATCAGCGCTGGAAGAGAAAGGTATTGAAGTCCTGACGGTTTCCGCTCGGCAGGGTCGTGTGTCCTTGCCGGCACTACTGAAGGAGCTTGGACGGCGCGGGATCATGTCCGTGCTCGTGGAAGGAGGGGGCGAGATCAACGCTGCGATGTTGAGAGACAGGTTGGTCGATCACGTTCGCCTCTACATCGCGCCGCTCTTGCTTGGCGGCCAAGATGCCAGGGGACTCATCGGGGGAAACAGTCCAGCACGACTCGCGAAGGCATTCCGAGTGCGCCGTATGGTGGTACGGTCGCTCGGCGACGATATGGTCGTGGAAGGAGAGTTGTGATCCTCTTCCGATGGATGCTCATCGTGGTGACGGTCCTGACGGGTAGTGGAGCAGGTAGTCTCGCGGAATCAGTACCCCCATCGTCGGAAAATCTTGTGTCGCGCGTCCATCAATATCTCGATGCCAGCGACAGCGCAAAAGCCGAACAGCTATTGCAAGCGATTTTGTCTAGCGAGCAGGCGTCAATCGAAGCCGTGTCTCACATCATCAAAGAAGGAAGACCGTACCAGAGTCAACCCACTGGGATTCTTCCGAGTGAGGAGGTCGTCGTTCGTGGGCAGGCCTACCCTTTGTCGTTGTTTGTTCCAGAATCATATGAGACTGAAAAGCGTTATGCCTTGGTCGTGTGTTTGCATGGATTTGGTTTTACCGGTGAGGAATACTTGGAGCGGTGGCGTACTCGCTTGGGAGAAGACTATCTCTTGGCTTGTCCTACCTATCCCTCCGGTGCCTGGTTTACGAGGCGGGCTGAGGAGTTGGTGCTGGAGACGATCCGAGATGTGACCGGCCGATACCATATTGATCCTGATCGAGTCTTTCTGACAGGTATGTCGAACGGCGGGATCGGAGCGTGGTTGATCGGGATGCACCATGCGCCCCTCTTTGCCGGGATCGCGCCCATGGCCAGTGGATTGGATGATGTGCTTATGCCGTTTTTAGCGAATCTCCGCCACACGCCCATCTATATCATTCATGGATCCAGAGATCAGGTGATGCCGGCACATCTCAGCCGATCGATCGCCAAGGAGCTGGATTCGCTTGGCTACCGGTACGTCTATCGCGAGCATGAACGTGAGCATCCTATCGCGGGCGGGCATTACTTCCCCAAGGAGGAGTTGCCGGATCTCATTGCGTGGTTTGATCACCAACGCCGACAATCGTTACCGCGCAGCGTCACGTTGGTGCGCGATGCCAGCCACTTTCAACCATTTACCTGGGTTCGTCTCGATGCGACTGATCCGATCGCGGCATTTTCCGATGATCTGGTAGATAAGCGCGATGAACGAATCAAGCGTCGAGTCTATGCCAGACTGGATGCGTCGATTCGAGAAGGGAACCGGATCGAAGTGCAGACGGACCATGTTAGGCGGTATAGCCTGTTTGTGAACGATTCTCTGATTGATCCGGCCAAGCCGTTGACCGTGATCACGAACGGCGAGGTGTCGTTTGCAGGGACTGTTACACCATCGGTTGAAACCTTGCTGCGTCAAACCAGGCTCCGACAAGATCCTCAACGTCTCGTAACCATTCATCTCTCCATCACCGTCCCAACACCGGACCCATGAACCGACGAAGAAGCTTCACCGGGAAACAGGGTTCATGCCGATGGGCGGTGCTTCTGGGGGTCACCCTCGTGCTCTTGGCCGGTACCGCACGGGCAGAGAGCTGCAGCCTTTCGGCTGTCCATGGAGACCTGATATTCCCTGTAGAGCGGATATCTGCTGACTGGACATGCCGACTTCACGCGATTATTGAGTCGCATACGACGGTCACACGTGTCGGTCCCATCCGGGTAGCCATGGCAGAGCCACTCTACCGATACCTGCTCAGTGAACCACCGATTGCTGCTACGTTGATTCGTCGCCTAGGCCTCGGTTCGTATCGTTCCCAAGCCTGGGGGGAAAGACAGTTTTGGGGCGATGACGGCGAAGGGACAAAGGGCTTCGTGCAGCTGGTCTATGAGGATGCAGAATCCAGAATTTACTTCTTAGACGGCTCTCATGAAAGTCGGTTGCTTCCGCATATCACGGGGAAGGCCGTTGTGTTTCTCCGGATGGCGGTGGCACGAGATCACGCCGGGAACGAAGACATGGACAGTACGATTGTGGCCTATACCAAATTGGATAATCGCTTGTTGTCAGGATTGGTGTCAGTTCTGCATCCGCTGATTCGCGGCATGGTCACAAGCAAGCTCCAGAAGGGAGTCGAGACGGTTCATCGACTGGGAGTGGCCATGCGACAACATCCTTCCCGGGTATTGCGTGAGGCGGAGCAGGATCCGCCGTTGCCTGAGCCACATCTGGTGTTTTTGAGAACAGTGCTCGATCCTCAACTCGGTTCCAGCCAGACGATCTTGCCTGCCACGACGATCCCATGACCACCTCACGCAGCTTCGTGCTGATCTGCACGGTCGGCATCTTTTGCTTTATCAGCTACAACATGGTGCGGATGCCCGCACTCTCCTTGTTTGCCGAATCGCTCGGCGCTGGTCCGGAGCGCATCGGTCTGATCGTCTCCGTGTCGACCATCACGGGCGTCTTGTTGAAACTGCCGTCCGGTGCCCTTTCCGATATCTATGGACGACGGTTCTTGCTGCGGATCGGCGTGGTGGCGTTCGGCCTGCCGCCGTTTCTCTATCCGTTCATCACGGATTTGGATGCACTGACGGCGTTGCGGTTTCTCCACGGCATGGCGACGGCCATGTTTGCCCCGAGTGCGTTGGCCACGGTGGCGGAGCTCTATCGGGAACGGCGCGGGGCGGCGCTCGGGACCTACACGGCCTGCACCCAGTCTGGTTCGCTGTTGGGGCCATTTCTTGGTGGCTATCTCATTCATGCCGCGGGATTCGACATGGCATTCGTCACGGCCGGTGTGTTCGGCTGCATCGCCATGGTCTTGTTCTATAGTCTACATCTCGACGTGGCCGTGCCTCCTCGGACAGAAGAGGGAGCGAGGGCGGTCTTGTCGGAGATGTGGAAGGGCTTCGCCGCAGTCGTCAAAAACAAGGAAGTTTTGATTACGAGTACGACCGATGCGGCTAAAATGATCGCCAACGGGGCCTTGATGGCGTTTCTCCCGCTCTATGGTGTGTCGGTAGGGCTGAACCCTGGAGAGGTTGGAATGCTCTTCACGGTGCAAGCCGTCACTTCCTTCTTTTCGAAGCCGATCATGGGACGTATTTCAGATCGAGTCGGGCGGCAGCCGCTGATCATTCTGGGTCTTTGCATCTGTGCCGGGACGTTTATTTGTGTTCCACATGTCGCGCTGTTTCCGATCTTGCTGATGCTGTCGGCTGGGTTTGGGTTCGGCGAAGCGGTAGTCTCGTCGTCTTCCTCGGCGTTGGTCGCGGATAGTTCTGAGTTCAAGCGGCTAGGAGCGGGTTTGGGGATGCAGGGCACGATCATGGACATCGGGCATGCAAGCGGACCGTTGCTAGCTGGGCTGCTGATTGCGAATCTGAGTTATCCGATGGCCTTCGCCATCATTGCCGGGATTCAATTGATGGCGGCCGGCGTGTTTTGGGTGATGATCAAACGAGTGTAGACCGTGTCATCATGACATGGCTGCGCTATAATGGCCGCGTGATGAAGGAGATGGCGACGGGGGACCTCATAGTCGGCGTGCTGGCTGCTCTAGGTGTGGTGGTCTTGCTTGTGATGTTTGTCTATGTGGTGAAACAGATCATCCTGAGGAAAGACTGATGTTTACCGGCATCGTCGAGGAAATGGGCGCGATTACTGTCCTGAAGAAATCCCTGACTGGCGCGAAGCTCACGATTTTGGCCTCAACGGTGATGGCCGACCTCAAGATCGGGGACAGTGTGAGTGTGAATGGCATCTGTCTCACTGTCGTCTCGAAAACCGAGCGCGACTTTTCGGTCGAAGTCTCGCCGGAAACACTCTCGGTGACGACGCTTGGGACCTACCCAGTGGGGATGCCGGTCAACCTCGAACGGGCGATGAGGCTCAACGAACGCATCGGGGGGCACCTCGTGGCCGGCCATGTGGATGGAGTCGGCGTGATCCGTAGCCGACAGCAGGATGCCAACGCGATTCTGTTGGCAATCGAAGCGCCACAGAACATCTTGCGGTACTGTGTGGCCAAGGGTTCGATTACGGTGGATGGAATCAGTTTGACCATCAATGAGCTGAATGAGAAGGGATTTTCCGTTGCCATCATTCCGCACACGGCCAAGGTAACGACGCTTGGTCTCAAACAGGTGAACGATTCCGTCAACCTTGAGTCCGACCTCATCGG
>JAHBWR010000095.1 GCA_019636875.1 Nitrospira sp. | reverse complement strand
TCCACGTCACAACCACGGTTTCTTCGGTGTGAGCCAGAGCCGGTGGAGGCAGGCTCAACGTTAAAAGGCAAAGCCCGGTGAGAGCGGTGAATAAGCGATACCGACGATTCTCCATAATAGATCCCTCCAAAAGAGTGAATAGCAAATGGCTCAGTTGCTCCTCTGAGCCAACGGCGATACGGGCAAAGCACATGTCGTGCCAGAGCGTGGTTACGGTTCATGGCTGCGCGTATGCACAAATACCAGGATTTAAGCTTATCTGGCGAGCTGAGCCATCTGGGGGATGGTATGAAGACATCGGGATCGAAAGACAATTGGATACACGGTGAATCTATTTCGATACAGGCGGAGAGATCCTAGCGGTTCTGAAAATGACTGTTCGTCGATGAACTCAAGTACTGAAAGTGCTCAGGCAGGATTTTTTGGTGTAGATGGCAGAACGCCACGGCCATGAGCCAGTTTCAGTGCACGCACCGCGCGGTGAATACGTAGCACCTTACGTGTTCAGCAATCTGGCGCTGTAGTCGCAGGGCCTGACTGATGTTCTTCCTTCAAGAGGAGGATAACGTGCGCCAAATTGGAGCCTCAGTCACTCCGATCTCAATTTGACGAGAATCTTTCTTGGGCCGAACATACACTACACGTTTCGAGCACTCCGACGCAGTTCCTCGACTAGGCAGCCACTGCCGGTCTGTTTGCCTTTGTTGTCAGACGTGTCGCGAGCCGCCTGGCTCTTCGAGCACGTTTGGTTGTGCGATTAAAATGGATCAATGGATCCACGATATTGCCACAGGCAAGACACCGCAGAGCCTGCATCCACATCGGTAGATAGCTCTCCTGCATATCGAGTAAATGATCCGCAACCATCAGCCCACTGCATCGTGCGCATTTCATATCAGTCCCTCCTTCGTTTTCAGACGAGCCGCTCTGCTCGTCTTCATGATTTACTTGTGTCTGTACGCAATGATGATGCCAGTGAGGGTGCTGATTCGTTACGCTGGTGAAGATGCCTGAAAGACGTACGACTTAGTGTACTTCCTGATATCTGATCATCAGCTATGGTGGGCTGGAGTCCGTGCCGAACGTATCTATACTGATACGTCCAAAGAGACAAAACGATACAGGTCTAAGTATAGGGAACCCACCCTTGCGTGACTCGGTAGGAAGGGTTCAGTACATGTCATTGACGGAATTGTCTCGGGTCCCGATAATGCCCAGAACGGCGGCATCACTGGATACTTAGAATAGGGGGACAGAGAAACATGGTGTGGGAAAAACGGGCGAGACGACACGTCGTGTTGATATGCAGTGGGAATGTAGTTAGCCCTCGATGACGCTTACCCAGCTTGCCAAGGTGCTCCTGGTTCAGGCTTGTGAAGAACATGATCCCGATCACAAGTTTATCTTGCGGTATGAACGGGAGCTGCCTCGCCAGGGAAACGATCCACGAGACGATGCCTCCGCTCAAGATCCCGCGGGTGCTGGGGAGGCTCGGGTTATTGAACGGGCTGAACGAATCTCCGAGCGATTGACGCAGAAACATCCCGCACTGACCTCGGCGTTTGCAGTACTACAGATCAAGACGCCGCTCGCGCTGTTGGTCGGTTGTGCCGTGGTGGGCGGCTTTCTCGCTGATCCTATCGGACCAGCGGGCCACATCAATCTTCTGAACTTCCCTCTCCTCACACTTCTCCTTTGGAATGCGGCCGTGTACATCGGCTTGCTCTACAACATGATCCTACCTCAGTCGTTACGAGATCGGTCGCAACCAAGGTTGCCTGGTCTAGTGGATTGGCTCATAGGTCTTGATATAAAGAGGCGGCTTAACAGACTTGGTACCGACCGCACCCAGAGTCCTGCAGAAGCACAATGGATTACCACATCGCTCGGGTCTTACGCCGGGCGCTTCCTGCACAGCGTTCGAGATCTCTTGATCACCCATGCCCGTAGCTTGCTCCATGTGGCCGCGGTCGCGCTGGCGATCGGTGTGATAGTCGGGCTCTATCTGCGCGGATTCAGTTTCCTCTATAAGGCGGGGTGGGACAGCACGTTCATGGAGGCTGAAGGGGTCTACAGCTTCCTCTCCATCCTCTTTGCACCGGCCAGCAGGCTCTTGGCAACTCCGGTCCCTGATGTAGAGGCCATCGCCGCCCTCCGCGGGACGGCCAAGGCCAACGCGGCGATCTGGATCCATTTCTGGGCGGTGACGACGGTGTTGTTCATTATCTTGCCGCGAACGTTGCTGGCCATGGCTGCTATGGTGCGTCAGACCCGCCTGTCCGCTGCTATGCACCTGCCGAGCGACGAACCGTACTTTCGGCGTCTGCTGAATCCTTATCGTGGAAAGGGGTTGCACGTGGAGGTGCTGGCCTATAGTCATCGCGTGAAGGAAGGGGATGATCGGCTTGTAGTATTTCTCAGTGATGCCTTCGGTGTTTTGGCAGACATTCACGTTGAGGCCTCGGTTCAGTATGGCGAACGTCCTCCACATTTTTCTATCGATTCCGATCGAGGTTTGTGCGCCGTGGTACTGTTCAATGTGGCTCAGGCCCCTGAAGAGACCCACAGCGAGTTTTTGGAAGAATTGAAAGCCACGATTCAAAAGAGAGGCCGACCGAATATGCTGCTGGTCCTATTGGATTGCGGAGCCTATGCGCAAATCGATCATGAGAAGCGTCTGAAGGAACGGTGTCAGGCCTGGGCCACACTCGCCAAGGAGTGTGGCTTGCAAGCCCTGACATACCAGGATCCCTCCGGATCGCCGGACAGAGAGCTCCATGCGTTATCCGAATGTTTGTGGCCGGGTGATTTTCGGGGGAGAGCGTGAGTACCAAGAAATCGCAGATCGCCCTCTCGTTGATTTCCCATACGAATATCGGGAAGACCACGCTGGCCAGAACGCTACTCCGGAAAGATGTCGGGCTTGTCGCCGATCGAGCCCACGTGACGCTTGAAAATCAAAAATACACGGTGCTCGAAACGGAGGCAGGGGAGTCCCTGCAACTCTGGGACACTCCCGGCTTTCCCAACTGTCAGAAGATTCTCTCCCGCGTACAGGGCGCCAAGAACCCCATCCTGAGAATTTTGACGGATGTGTGGGACCGATTTCGCGATCGACCGTCTTGGTGTGCTCAACAGGCGGTGTTGAACGTTCAGCAAGAAGCGGACGTCGTGTTGTATTTAGTGAATGCGACCGAAGAACCGACCATGGCTGGGTACATCGCTTCGGAGCTGCAACTGCTCGAGTGGATTGGCAAGCCTGTCATCGTCCTCCTGAACCAAACCGGCCCACCCAAGGATCGTGATGAGCAACAGCGTCTTGAACAACCCTGGAAGGACTACTTCGTTCCCTATGGGTTTGTGAAAGGTGTGCACAGCCTTGATGCGTTCAGCCGCTGTTGGGTTCAGGAAGGGATTCTTTTCGAGGCCATTCAATCACACCTTCTTCCGGACGACCGACAACTCATGATTCGATTGTTTTCTGCGTGGCAGAGGGCCAATCTCGCCTTGTTCCATTCGGCCATGGAGCAGTGGGCCTTAGTGGTAGCCCGTGCTGCGAGCACTCGGGTAATGACCAAAGGTGATGGTTCGCCGATGGAGGTGCAGAAACAACAGGCCGTCGATATCCTTTTGCGCGAGTTGGTCAATGAGGTCGGGGCGACGACCAAAGCAGTTGTTGCGTTGCATGGCCTAGAAGGTGATGCAGTTGGCGTCATCCAAGCCAGAATGGAACATGTTGAAGTACAACGAGGCTCTCAGGGGATGGGCGAAGCGACGCTCAGCGGCACAGCCATCGGCGGGATCGGCGGAGCTTTGACCAGTGGAGCCTATGCCGGGCTCCATCTGGATGCTGCGACAGGCGGGGTCAGTATGGGGCTGTTCACCGTCGCCGGGGCGGTCGTCGGAGGCGTCCTCGGTTTTCTCGGAGGAGAGGCGTGGGCGGAACGGAAGACCACTCACACCCAGGCCCCGGTGACCTGGTCGGATGACTATCTTGATGTACTCGCCCAAGACGTGATCATCAGGTATCTCGCGATTGCCCATTTCGGTCGAGGTCAGGGACAGTATGTTGCGGATCCGGAAGATCCTAGGTTCTGGGTCGAGAAGGTGAAGGACTCAGTCTCCAGGCACCGACCTAGGTTGCATCAGCAATGGACAGGTCTTCGTCAACAAGAACCTACTTCCAAGCTGGAGGAGAACGCAAAGCCACTCACCGCGCTCCTGACCTCAATCACGCTCGAACTGCTCTGGAACACCTATCCCGCCTCCAAACCTTTTCTCGACCGCGTTTGATCAGAACAAGGGCCTGCTTGATGTGCATGGCTTGACGGTGTCCGGCGAAACTGGCACGCTCCGCACCCTTTTTTGATGGGCTGAAGGATAAGCCTACGCGCCTTCTTTGAGAAAGGATCGACCAATGATGCCTACCATTTGCCGAGTCTCGATCGGGCTTTGTCTCGTCTTTGCCTTGGGTTGGGCGCCCGTCCAGGCAGCCTCACAGAACCTTTGCACGTTATTTACGGCCAATGAAGTCCAGACCTTGCTGGGAACTGCGGTTGAGTCAGGGGAAGCAGCGGCGATGGGAACGGGTTGTCAATGGTTCGGGAAGGACGAACAGTCCTATGCGATCATTCAAGCTGTCGGCCCTGACTTCTGGGTGGATCCACAGCAGGCCTCCGGCTATGAGCCGATTTCCAAGCTCGGACAGCGTGCGTACTCTCACCCAGATTTGGAGGGAGGGTGGCGCGCCATGGCCCTAACCTCCGACGCGGCGATTTCGGTGGTCATTATCGGGAAAACTGCCACACGCAGCAATACCATCTCTCTAATCCGTCAGGTGCAGGAGCGGCGTGCAAAGGGGAAATGAGAGAATAGGCCCTCGGTTGACAATCCGTTGATTCACGTCCGAGAATCTTTGCCGATATGTCTGCCAAGGAAATCCCGATCGTTACCCAGTCGACTGCAGCTCCCGTTCAAGAAGACGACGAACCCACGTTTCCGCCATATAAGGGGCCGGCGTTCCTATCGTATGGGTTCCGACCGTTCTTTCTCGGTGCGGCCCTATTCACGGGTTTGGCTGTTCTTGCCTGGGTTGCCCTGTTCGCAGGCGGGGTGTCTGTGGACTTTCTCTATCCTCCTCGTGAATGGCATGTCCATGAAATGCTGTTCGGGTACTTGCCTGCCTTGATCGCCGGGTTCTTGTTGACCGCCATGCCCAATTGGACGGACCGGATGCCCTTGAGAGGGGTGCCGCTTCTGTGCCTGTTCCTCCTATGGATAGTAGGACGAATCCTGATAGCATTCCCATTGGCAGGGGCAACGCCGGTGGCCGTCATCGACGGGGCCTTCTTGGTCATCTTGGCTGCCTATGTCTGGCGAGAGATTATCGCAGCAGGCAGCTGGGACCGAACACCCATTGGGGTCTTGGTCAGTTTGTATGCCTGTGCCAATGTTCTGTTTCATCTCTCCGCGTTACGTGGTTCACCGACTGACGTCCCTGAACGCTTTGCGTTATCGGTCATGACGATGATGTTGACGATCATCGGTGGACGACTTGCCCCCACCTTTGCTCGGGAGTACCTGGAAGATCGGAACCTCTCTCCGTTGCCGGTCGTATTTTCTCGCGTCGATGGTGTCGCCATTATTTTGGTATTGCTGGGGGTCATGGCGTGGAATCTTCAGCCCGAGAGTCTCTGGGCTGGAACTCTACTGATCGTGGGAGGGATTGCGAGTCTGATCCGATGGCTACGCTGGGAAGGGTGGAGAACCTGGCTGGAACCATTGGTATTGATCCTTCACATCGGCTATGCCTGGATTGGATTGTTCTTGGTGGCGCTTGGTGCGTCGATTCTCGGGGTTGGATTTACCCCTGAAAATGCGGTTCATCTCTTGACCACAGGTGCGATGGGCACGATGACGCTGGCGGTGATGACCCGTGCGAGCCTGGGCCATACCGGACGACCTCGACACGCAGATCGGCTGACCGTGGCGATCTACCTATTGGTCAACGCTGGAGCACTGCTGCGGATTTTTTCTCCGAATCCCGATAATCCCTCCGTTCTCACCCATACCATGCTGGGCCTGTCGGCTCTCACGTGGAGCGCGGCATACTTACTTTTCGCGTTCCACTATGGGCCATACCTTGTCCGTCCGAGCCTGGATGAGTAGAGGCCGTGAAACCACGGCAATTCGTGTGTCTGGCTCTGGATGTTTGGGCGGGTAGGTGGCGCCCCATTGACTAGTGATGTAAGATGAATATCTAGAAGAAAGCTGAACATGCCAGAATAGCTTGGAGGATCTCGTCAGGTTGTTCAAAATGGCTGTCCAGCAAGGCCCGAGCGAAGATCTTTGAGGATGTTCAAAAAGGTCTTCTCGCAAGGCCGTAACGAGCGAAGAGGTGAGGCGTACTGTAGTATGTACGTTGAGCCTCGGAGCGAAGTGAGAACGCAGCCAGAAGCCTTTTTCAACATCCGACAGAAAGGGGGCGACCGGTTTCGACGGGGATATTGACGCCATTGTCGCATGTCGAGATCTCGGGAACTCGTAAAATTCCGGGAAAAACGCAACTGCCAACCAAGAACTGGCACTCGCAGCCTAATTTAGGCTGAGACGTCGTTCCATCTGAGGTCCGCGGGGGTGGAATGGCGCGATGCAGCGGACTGGTCCCACGCCGGTGCTCAGCGGCGAGGGGCGAGACAATGCTGGGCTAGCGGTGATTCTAAGCCGGCCGATAGGCGTGGGTCGCTGCGAAGCTTAAAGAATCGGCTACACATGTAGATGCGATGTGCCTGACGATCTTCGGACAGGGGTTCAACTCCCCTCGCCTCCACCAAACTGCACTTCGTGTGACCCGCGGGCTCTTTTTCGTTTTATCGAATAGGCGCCCGCGGATAAACACCACAAGTGTTCATATTCTTTCTCAGTTCGCTCGACACGGAGTTATACAGATGGCCCTGGGCGCCGGGATGGAACTCCTAGTGGTGTACGGAATGTCAGCTTTCTGGTTCCGAAAGAAGCCTAGCCACTTTGTCCCTCTCGCTCGATATGTTCAAGCGCTTGGCGAAGCCGCCGATGGTGCTCTTCCCTCCGTCGTCGTTCTCGCGTCACGTGCCATTTCTGAACCACCTGGCAGTTTGGCGCCGACAGGTAGGTCGCTCGCGAACCCTCGCCCGTGATAAGCTGCCAAAAGTCGATACTGCTCCAGTCTGCGCAGATCTTTAGCGAACTCTTTTCACCAGTTTCTGGATCGCAGAGGTTGCAGTTCAGGACCCTGCTGCATACGCACGCGTTGAGGCAGTATCCAACCTGCGCCCCGATGACGGCAGCAGCAAACGCGACGCCAGCGACTGATGCCATATCCTTGTAAAGTGTTTTCAGGGCTGCGACGATCCCCTCCTTCGCGTAGGCCCCGCCAGAGAATGTAATCGCCCACCACGCGAACTGGCCTTTCAAACAACTCCATACACAGTCATCCCAGGTCTCGAACAGACCTAGTGCATCCCGCAAGGTGGTAGGGTTGTTCCGAAAGGCTTGGTATTGCATCGCCCAGCCAACGATGTCGGCGTTACGCAGCAAGTGACCTCGAGTCTGAACGATCTGTTCGAGCGGATCTCGACTCACGAACCGCCCGGAAGTCGGTTCGTAGTAGCGGTTTCGGTAGTAATACAGCCCCGTCGCTCGATCGAAGCGCCTGGCGGTGAAGAGGTAGATGTTGCTGTGACCGGACAAGCCCAGCTCTGCGCCTTGTGCACGGTTGTCTGAGAGGTCGAGCGGTGTGTCTTCCGGGCCGTCGCCGTTGTCGTCGACCGCGGGCAGTACAGTGACCTGGCCGTAGACGCTGTAGCGATAGTACTCCAACACTCGATCCGCCCGATCGGCGTCGAGTAGGGCCATGATGCTGCCGAGGCGGTTATTGAGGAAGTAGTATTCCTGGTCGGCGGTTGCACCTGGCATGTTCTTTGGAAGGTTGCCGCCGAGTTGACGATCGCCGTTGCCGTCGATAGCCGCCAGCAACGGCTCGTCGATCTCTCGACCGGTGACGTAGATGCGCTCCAGCGTCGAGGGTGCTGCAGAGAGTGTCGCGCCGTTGTCAAATAGACGTTCTTCGACCACTTCCCACCCGTCATAGATGTAGCGTCGAGAGCCTGGCTGGATCGCGTCACCTTCCAGCTCCAGCGTGGCGATGCGCCGGCGCAGTGCGTCGTAACGATAGTTCTGCTTCGGCGTAACCCCCGTATTGATGTCAAAGAGCAAGTTGTAGGCATCCCAGCGGGCGGTCGCCAGGCTGTCCTTCCGCTGCTGCCGGTTCAACAGGGGTCGCACCAGAAGCTGGGTCAGGTTACCCGCGCGGTCATGGCTCTGCTTCACAGTCCGGCCATTACGCTTGATCTTGGTATACTCGTTGGCTCGGTTGGCGGTGTAACTATCCAATGTATTGGAAGCAGCCTCGAATGGATCGCCGGAGCTGGCCTGGGTTCGGTTGAACACATCGTCGTAGAAGAAGCGCGTGCGCGGGTTGGCCGGCGGCGTGGCTGTGGGAACACGGTAGTCCACGCTGACCACTTCGTAGCGGTCGTTGTACTGGAAATGGTCATACAGGCCGTTGTCGTGGGCGAAGCGTTCGAACAGGACGTTGTCCATTCGATCATAGTCGTACTCGAATCCGACAAGCAGATTATTTTGGTTTGTCCATCGGTGGGATCTTGTGCGGCGCTTAGTGTCATACAAGCGGGTGAGCACCGCGCCGTTGCCGAGCGTCTTGGTCTGCATCCGCCAGGGACCCAGATAGGCATAGGTCGCGATGTCGTGCATCGGTCTGTCAAAATATTGCGCGGTACTGCGCGCCTCGCGGTTGAGCGCATCGAAGGTGGTCGCCACAGTCAAGTCGTTCTGCCTATTATCCAACACTTGGCACATCGTATCGTTCGACTCCTTGTCATAGACGTGACTCACCTGAATGGGATTCTCCCAACCACTGTCAAAGCCTGAACCATCGAGGCGGATCGACTGTGCTTCAGCCGTAAGCCGCGAGAATGCATCATAGCTATTTGCGACACGGGCGTAGTCATTGTCGGCGGTGATGACACGGTTGAGCGCATCGTAGGCATAGGCCTGGCGTGTCACCCCTGGTACGCTCGCTGACTGTGTGATGGCTTGCTCGGTCAGCCGGTTGCCAGGATCGAAACTGTTATCGAAGACCACCTCTCGTTGTTCAGTGACACGGACGAGGTTGGAGTTCGGATCGTATCGCAGCTCTACCCGGTCGAAGAGGCCATCGGTGCCATTGTCGCTGCCGTCGATAGGATCGTCTGAATCCGGGTAGACCGTCCGCACCTGCCGGTCGAGGTTGTCGTAGGCGTGGCGGGTGATTTGCGCACTGGCCGGGTCTGTCACATTGGAGAGGGCACGTTCCTCGACCATGCGGCTGTTGCGATCGTAAGCCCACTCGCAGTGCAGCAATTCCACTGGAGTACTGGTAAAGGGATCGCCGTTGAAGCGCTGCTGCAAGATCGTGCGATCGGCGTCGTCGAACGTGGTCAGTGTCACGTTGCCCTCGGCGTCTTGCATGAAACGCTGGTTGTTCCGCGAATCATAGGCAAAGAACCAGGCGTGGTCGATGCTGTTACCGTTGAGGCCGCGAATGTGCTGTTCGATCTGGCGATTGAGTTCGTCGAAGGCGAAGGTGGTGACGTAAGTTTCCGGACCACCACTTGCGCCGGAACCTGGCAGCTCAGTCTCCGTCACCTGGACTACGTTAGAGTTAGGGTCATAGGCATGGGTACGTAAGTTGCCCAACGCGTCGGTCACCGTCAACATGCGGTTGGCGGCGTCGTAGCTGAACAGGGTTGTATTCCCGTTGGCGTCGGTGCTCCGGACCGTCCGAGAACCCGGGTCGAACCGGGTTTGGTAGTTGGAGTTTTGCCCATCGTCCGGATTGACAGCAGCGCGCTCGTCACTGCCGAGATCGATGTCGAGCACGCGCTGGTAGCTGCGGCTGAGTTCGTCGAAACGGTCATAGCTGCGTTCGAGGACTTGGGTGATCTGGCCCATGTCTTTTGATACTGCGCCATGCTCGGTCGCGAGCACGTTCGAGGCGTCGTCGTAGGCTCGTACCCAACCATTGCCGTTCGGATCGGATTCGGCCGTCTGCCGGTTGTAGAAGTCATAGAACCTGTCTGTGAAGTTGCCGCGGCCGTCGCGCTGCCGGACGGTGTTAAGACGTGCGTCATAGGTGTCGAGCGTCATGCCGACGAAGGCCGTAAAGCCGAGATCGACGGCGCGCTTGTCGGACGGATAGCCCTCGAGAATGGTTGATCCCGGTGCTATTCCGTAGAACGTCTTGAGTAGCAGCTGCCGCTCGTCGTAGAGCCGAAATTCCCGATTGCCCTCGGGTTTACGGGTGACAACCCGGTCATCGTTGCCGTCGTAGGCGTAGCGGGTGATCAGGTCGTTGGCGTCGTTCGCATCCACCTCGATCCGTTCGGAGAGCAAGTTGTTGACATCGTCATAACTCATTGACCGGTCGATCCATTCATTCGCCGGTATGGTGCCGTCCACATCGATATTGCTGCGGCGGTCCAAGACCTTGTTGCTCGCGCCGTCGTAGACACAGCGCGTTTCATAGCGGACCTGTGTGCCGTTGCGCAGGGTCACCGACGGCTCGATCCAACGCACTCGCTCCTGCAGATCGTTGTATTCCGTGTCATAAACGAATCCTTTGGGATCGATCTCCTGCGTCGTCATGCCCAACGGATTGACGCGATAGGTGGTTGTCAAATTGGTTGCGGTATTCTGCGACCCTTCGGCGCCTCTTGTGACGGATTGTAGATAGCCGCCGAATCTTCCTTTCGTATTGATATCAGCGCCGATGCTTGGTCCGTCGTAGTAGGTGTTTGTGGTGATGTTTTGATTGGCATCGATGTGCTGGCGCACTTGGCCAAACTCGTTGTAGCTCCAATTTTCCGCGATGACTTGTGGCGTCTCGAGGCCTCTGGTAACGGTCGGGGCATCGTGGCGAGTGCGGTTGCCGTGAGCGTCGTACCGATAGGTGTGGGTGAAATTCAGCCCGGCGTAGATCGGGCTATCGTCGAACCCTCTGGGCTCGATCCAGCGGATCTTTCGGGAGTACTGCCCTTCCATGCCGAATGCCTGCTCCTGATAAACGGACTCGGTGCGAATTGATTCATTGCCGTCGGTATAGAGATCGACGAGAATCTGACGCAAATCGTTATAGGTATACAGGGTACGCGGCCAGTTCGTCGGAATGCCGTTATCGTCGAGGTTCAGATTCTTGGCGTCTTTGCTGCTGAAGGGCTGTGTCACTGCGATAGGAGCAAGACAATTGCAATCGTGTAGCCAGCGCTGCTCCCAGTATTCAGGCTCAGCCTCGCGCAGTGGGGCATTGCCCTTGCCGCGCTCGGTCCAGGTGATCTGGCGGCGCAGTCCGAACCGGCCCCGTCCATTGAATGCACTGCCGGCTGTTCCGTGAATCTCGTAGTCGTTGACGTTGCCTTCACGATCAGTGACCCGAGTGAGGAGGTTGGTAGCCTCCAACTTGTCTAACATAAGATCCACGTCGTATTGATATTGGACCGGCTTGCAGTTGATGAAGCTCGTCTGGACCCGCCCTAAAGAATCGTATACACGCGATTCGGGGGTGGCGCCGCGTTGGTCGGTGATTGAGGTGATATGGCTTAGGAATCGCTGGTCGGCGTAGCCCAGTCGTGTGGTGCGTGGTTGTTTGACAAGCACATTGGGCAGGTCGCGTTCCGTGATCTCCTGGCAGGCTGTGATGTCAGCGTACTCGGTGGCGGGCATAAGGATGCGGGTGAGACGGTTATGCTCATCGTAGCCGAACAGCCAGCCACGTCCGATGTGGTCGGTAAAGGTCCGGAGTCGATGGCTCTCGTCGTAGGTGAAGCGCTGCGTCTGATTGAGGTCGGTGGCAATGTACTGCAAGAGACCAGAGTTGTCGTATTCGAGATAAGCCCTGTTCCCGTTGGGATCGCAAATCGAGAGGGGATAGCCCGGCTTGTTCAAAGTCCCCTGAAAGAATTCCACTTCGAGCCCTGAGAAGTGTGTCATCGTCCAGCGGCAACGGCCACTGTCGAGTCGCAGATTCGAGAAAAAACTCCGAGGCAATCGCCACTCGCAGCCGTCGTCTGAATAGATGGGATAACAGCGCAGGTCGGTGGTGATGACCTGTCCGGTCAGGGGGCCGTCCTGCACGATCATCATGTTGAAGCTGTGCGAAAAGCCCTGTCCCCATGGTCCGTCGTAGTCCACCAACGAGCTATGATGGAGAGTAAAGTCAAATCCAAGTTGACGGGTGGCAAATGACGTGATCGACCAAGATTGCCGTAGTTTGCCTGTGGCTAGCTCCACTCCCTGCACCATTGGTGTGGTGCTGTTTGTGTAGGCATCCAACGAGTCGCCAGGCAGGGTGTCATCCGTTGCGCACGTCGTGCAAGAGGAAGTGCAAATGCCTGTCTCTGGTGGCTTGTTCTCGCCTGGCACCGGTTCGATCGGCACGCGGTTGACCGGGACTTCACAGGCCGGGTTGAAAGATTTTTCCTGGATGGCGTGCACGGTGACAACCTCGCTTTTCTTCTTGCCGTGGGCTGCGCGTGTGAACATGGAGAACCGGCCGTCTCGGGTCAGATTGTGCGGGTTGAAGGCAAACGAGTAGCGGCCTTCGGAATCTGTGCGAACTTCTTGCTCGAAGTCGCCATCACCATCGAAATCGAAGCACAAGATGGCATCGGCGCCGAACCCCTTTGGGGCCTGTTCGATCAGGACGAGCTGATCACCGCTAAAACGAAGGGTTCGAGGTTGTGATTGGCATGGCGGGGTCTGTTTCATCGTCTCCCTCCTCTCTAGAGCTTGGCCCTGCTCCCATTGAGCGGGCTCACTTAACTGGTATACGAACGAGTGGCGCAAACGGATTGGATGTATCGGAATGAGTTCGGTATTTCTTTCCCAGGACACCACACGAACTGTCTCGTTGAGAGAAAGGAAAGTGGCTCGTGGCAGGCTCAGAGGCGCAGTTGACTGCGGAAATAGAGTGAGAAGGTGAAGGTAGAAGAAGGTTCCGTGCGCTGATCCGGCTGCCGACATTTCGTCACACTGTCCGGCCTGATCAGTAGAGGCATCCGTTTACCTTTCTCGATCAATGCAGAAATCTGACGACTGTAGAGGAAATACTGTAGGTATACGGCACGGGTATATTTAGTCTATGTGTACCACGTACACTTATTC
>JAHBWR010000094.1 GCA_019636875.1 Nitrospira sp. | reverse complement strand
ATACAGCTAGTGGTCCATGCCATTTACCCCCTTTCATATGGGCGCCGCGCTTCTCGTGAAACCCGCGGCACAGCAGCATTTCAGCCTCATCACATTTGGCATCGCTCAAATCGCCATGGATATCGAGCCGTTCATCGGGATGGTGCGAAACTCCGACATGCTTCACGGCCCCTCCCATACGGTACTGGGTGCCATCGTGATTGGCCTGCTCGTCGCCCTGGTGTCTCCTTCGATCTGTCGCCCGATACTCCGTCGATACAATCAAGAAGTCACGGCCTACAAGCTGTGTTGGCTGTCGGAGCCACCCGAACCCACTCGTCTCGCGATTTGGTCCGGTGCCTTTGGGGGCACCCTGAGCCACGTGGTCCTTGATAGCTTTATGCATTACGATATGCGACCCCTTGCACCATTTTCTGATGCCAATCCGATCTTGAACGTGTTGTCGCACGATGGTGTCTATCAGCTCTGTCTGATACTGGGTCTCGTTGGTTCTATCGCATGGCTACTGACAAAATGGTTAGTTCGCCTGTGAGAACAAGCAGTGGATGAACCGCTCACACCCTGAACCCCCGGCCAGGTGACGCCATGGCTGCCTGCGACGGTCTCGCCTTGACATCTCTCCGGGGATGGCCTAGTTTTGCGATCAGCACAACCGATTCATCATGGATGACAGAGGAAGGGACTCGTGAAACCGAAGAAGGCAATCAAGCCGAAGACCCTCACCAAATCGAAGACGACGCGCCAGAGACCTGCTCGTCGAACGACACCGGAGGCCCCCTCCCTTTCTGATTCGGCAACACTCCATGAACGGATCGCCACCCGAGCCTTTGAGAACTACGAACGACGTGTTCGTCAAGGTCCACTTGATGACTGGCTCCAGGCGGAGCAGGAGATCCTCGGATCACGGTAAACACGACATGTTGACCTGCTCGGTTGTAGTGGGTCTGCACATTCCACGCGATGACTCAAGCCATCACCTATAAAGGCTTCACGATACAACCCGCTCCTCGGCAGCTTGTGGATAGCGGCCAGTGGGAGTTGAACGTCTTCATTTCCTGGGGCGTAGAGGAAGAGGAAGACAGCAGTCATTTCGTAAAGACCGGTCGGTATGCAACCTCGGAGGAAGCTACGGACCAGTGCATTGCCTACGGCAAGCAGATTGTGGATGGCCAGATTCCCGGTTCCTCGGTTGGTTCACGCCACTGACGATCCGAACAGTCAGTGCGCGTGTGGGAGGGGTGTCATGCGACTGGCTCTGGCTCTGTTCATCGCCCTAGTGAGCGCCTGTGCCGACCTGAAACCGGGTAAGACTTCTGAGTCAGCCGGCAGTCTCTCGGCTGTGGAACGCGAAGCACTGCTGCAGCAGGCCCATGAGGGCGCGAGACAGGCCCAAGAACGGTACATCGAGACCACCCGTCCCGCCCTTCAGCAGCAGTTTCGACTGGAATATCCCATGATGCCTGAATCGGAAATCGAGGCGTTGGTCACTGATGCGTTGGAGAAAGGTTTGCACCCAGAGGCCAAAGCCCGACGGGATGGGCCAAGCAGGCAGCATCAAATGGATTGTCTGTCTTCCCCGTGGAGAAATTCTGCCTTTGCGAATTGCTATTAGCGAACATTGCGCCAAGCGATGCGGCCGGCAGTTCTCACGCCGCTTGGTTGCATTCTCGCAAACCTCCGGCAGTGCGAACGATACGATATCCACAAGGTGCATTTGCCTCAGGTAAGGAGAAATCTATGGACAGTCGGACAGGTGGCATTCATCCACATACCATTCAGACCATACGGGAATGTTTCGAGAAGCAGTTTGTAGACATCAAGTTCAGTCAAACTATCAGACCGACGTTCAGTTTCCGTCACGGGGTCGAGAAACATTCGTGGCAGGTGGTCTTTAACGAACAGTTTTTAGCTGACCACGCGTCAAGCGAGGTGTTACAGCATTTCGTCGAGCACAAGGTGATTCCAAAGGTCCTCAAGCATCCCGGTAAGCGCATTCAGATTTCGAGATGGTCAGACGTCACGGTCGAAGAGAGAATCTGACGCGTACGACCAACGCAGGTCTGTTTTGAATTGGAGCGGCCAACACGGATGTGGTATCAGTGTAGACCGAACTGTGAGGTGGATGCGGGCCCCGTCCTGCAGTCCTTGCCAGATCAGGGACATGCCGGTTCAAAAACCATTCAACCTGTCGTGGAGATAGCGCGATGCCTAAAGCCCGCAGTGCTGGCCAGTGTGATCGATGTGAAGCGGAAGATCGAGTCAGGATGACCTTCATGACCTGCAACCGGTGCCATAGGTACTTCTGCAGTGAGCACGGCACTCCTGAATTGGACCAATGCGAAGCATGCATAGAAGGTGGTGAAGAGACCGAGTAACGAATGATCGATCGGATCGAGTCGGCGTGGAGAAAGATTGGCATATCCCCATAGGTGTTGAAAGACTTCTCCGACAGCTCAACCACAAAATCATGATCGCTCCATGGTATCTGTAGACACAGCTGTCTGTAAGGCCCGTGGACCATGCAGGTTTTCCTCATCAGCGACCCATTCACGCCACGATGGATATTCTGGCACTCTTTGCGATTATCGTTGTCCTCAATAGCCTGCCCGCCTTCGCACCACCGACCTGGATGGTGTTGTCCGCGTTTGGACTGTCAAACCCGGATGCGAACCCCTGGATGATCGCGCTCGTTGCGGCCGCTGCGGCGACCGCCGGGAGAATTGTCCTTGCGAAGCTCGCGTATCTGATTGTCAGGCAACGCTGGCTGAGCCCGCGCACCAAAGAGAATATTGATCTCGTGAAGGAGCGTCTGGCAACACAACGCGCGATGACGTTCGGGGGTGTCCTCGCCTATACCTGTAGCCCCTTTCCCTCGAACTCACTGTTTATGGCCTATGGACTCACGTCTTTGCCGCTGACCCCAGTGGCGCTTGCGGCCTTCATAGGACGGTGTGTGACCTATAGTTTTTGGATGGTCCTTGCGATGGATATTGCGCAGAAGGCCGTGGTTGATCAAGGATCAATCTTTGCTTATTTCGGCGGGTATTTTGTCTTGACGCAAGCCCTCATGCTCGTGCTGGTCGTTCTCTTTGCGAAGCTGGACTGGAGGGCTTGGTTTGCCAGTAAGACGCTCCGATTCATCAGCCGAACATGAAGCTTGTGATGTCGAGCCGATGCACCAAATCCACAGTCGATTCCGACATAAACGGGAATGGGTATGCTATTTTCCCCTCATAGATACGGCGATACCCGCAACTCCGAGTGCCACTATCACGACTGCAAAGGTGATGGTGTTGACGTCCCTGATGGTTCCTATCGTACGCACTAGAGCGCCCGTAATATTGAGTGCTTTGCGGTGCTTCAATAGAGCGGAGCTTGCGGTCCCCAATGCAAGCCGGCGAGGTCAGGATCTTCGCCCTCCTGTGCTGGCCGGTTGAGCTTGTCGGTCTTCCGCTGGACCCGGCGTGCTTCTTTTTCGCGTTGTTTCTGCTGACGTGACTTCTCACGTTCCCGCTTGGCCTGGGTGGTTTTACCTGTTCCTGCGATGGTGTCCTCCTTTCGGGTACTACGTATCGATATAAGAGACCTACTGCGAAGCGCCCCTATGTTTCCGATCCGCTGTCACCTTGCGTTGAGATTTGGGACGTCCATCCTTTTGGTCGGAGCGGCAAAGCGTTTCCGAACTCAATCCCGAACTGGCTGCGGATGCGATCTGGCGGCGAAGGTCCTCGATTGACGGTGATGAGGACGACAGTGCAGGATCTTGAAGTCCCAGTATCTCCCAACGGACCCTGGTTCGAAGTACGACTCGCTTCCGCCGGTGTGGGGCTTTGGCCCCCCATGATGTATTCATCGCTCCTCCATATCATCCACGCACCACCGAGATTCGTCGGGGGTACGGGTCTACCAGAAATGTGACTTACACAGTCTGCACGAACCTCACATCACGAACCGTCGCATGAGAAACACGACACAACAGCAGAGAGTTGAGCCTCCGTCGTTTACACGAATGGCCGTATACATAGGCCGTAGACGACGAATTCGCCGCAGGCTGATGCTTGCAATCGCGCGGGAACGACACGGGGAGGGAAAAGCGCGAGGATCGGAATGATCCACGCGTGTAGTCTAACACATCCTGAGCAAGATTGCTTACGAGAGCTGGATCGCTGTTGGAGGAAATCGTCTAGTTGTTTGCAATCGGATCCTGACCGGTCCGTGCGCGAGCCGCTTTGAGCGCGAGTATCCTGCGAATGATGCGGCGTGCCTCGAACACAATGGTCTCAGGCAATGCGTCGGCAGACGGGTGAATATCCCCCGGCTGAAAGTCCGGGGCACCCTCGCCTCGTGCCTTGGTAGACGTATCCATCGAGATGGTGTGAAAGGCGGAGAAGTGTTGCTTCAGGTCCTCAAAGGATGGAACGGGAGTCTGTCGCTGGGAGGAGCTGCCATCAGCTAGCTCACCTCTTGAGTGAACGGAGTTCTCATGATCGTGAGTTTGTGACATCCACATGAGGCCGAGTTTTTGGTGGAGGAACTCGTCGACCCAGGCCTGGTCGATGGGCGCCATTTCGTGGGCTTCAATCGCAAATTCATGATCTTTCACCCACAGCACGGTCGCCCGTGTGATTTGAAGCGGGGCCGACCGTTCGGGGATGGAGATCTGCAGGGTCAACTGCATGCCGGGGATGACCGGCATCGATCCCGCGAGTCGCCAGCCGAGGGAAGTCAAGTCTAAGACAGTGCCTTCTGCGATGAGCTCATCACTACCATACAACATGGGCCACCTGACTGGATAACGGCTATAACGGCGCACGGGATTCGATCTGTTTTTCATGGGTGCTCCTCCGCGTTGGTCCATCCTGCACGAATAGATAAAGCGTAGCGGGGAGAATAGTCGAACGCATTCCCTAAAGTAGCTGCTACAAAAGAGGGGGGTCTTGAACTGACCCCTGAGCTGAACAACATATTGGAGTTGCAGACCATGGTGCTGGGAAAGGCATTCCAAGCAGCGGACGACACAAGCCGTGTGTTATCTTAAACCAATCGTCCGGTAACCGGACTCGACTGTGAGAGAGGAAGCGACGGAATGAAGTTGACACGACCGGCTGTCGAACGGTTGAAGGCGTTGATCGTCGAACATCCGGAGGATCCCATTGTGAGGGTGCAAGTCAAGGATGTGGACGACCGACGGTTGGCCTTCAGTATCACGCTGGAAGAACGAGTTCAGCCAGAGGACCAGGCTCAGACAATCGATGGGTTGACGGTCGCTGTCCCTACGGCGAGCGCCGTGCGTATGGATGGGGTCACCGTGGATTACCAGGATCCGGGAGGATTCCAATTCCACCATACCGATCCACCGGACGAACGGCGATCCGACCTCATCAAGTTGGACTGAGCCGCTGTCATCTCTTCTTACGCATTGCACCGTCACTCGGCTCCCTCCTAGAATACAGCCTTCGAAAGGTTGCCGGCCGTCTATATGTTCTGGATCATGAACCATGCCGTCCAAGGACAACAAGAAAGCCGAAACTGCTCGCGCCAACACTCGCCGGATTATTGAGCAGGCTCCGAAAATACTACTTGGTTTGTTTGCGATTACGGGTGTGGCGTATCTGGCGGGATCGATCTACACACGATCCTATTTCTCAGAATTTCGAGCCTCATGGATCTTAGATGAGGTTCCGACGACGGTCTACTTTAGCCAAAGCTGGATTCCACTGCTCTTGGTCCTCTTCCTCGGTTATCTGGCGACCACGAACCTGGCTTCCATGGAGGGCCAGGGCAACGTCACAGAAACGACACGTTTCAAGGTGTCCGTCGCCATGGTTCAGTATGGCCCATGGCTTTTGGTCGTGTTCCTGATCATGATCCCTCTGCTCAGTGGATTGAGATGGATCGTGTCTACTATTGTCCTGTCGGTCATTGCGATCACCCTTCTTCTCCTATTGTGTGCCTCGACGCTTGAACTCCTGGTTGTGCGACTTGCCAAGGTGGGTCGGCACATGGATGTGTCGATGGCCTACCTTTCTCTTGCTGTCATGACGGTCGGTCTCTATATTGTACCGGTGCAACTTGGGCTGAATTGGGCGAGAGTCGATAAGCAAGTATCGTCCAATCTGTTCAAGGTGTATCTTCGGGATGATGAAGCCAGAGAGTACAAGGTTTTGTTCTCGACGGGTGACAGATTGTACATTTTCCCAAGTGCCTACGAAGGGGAATATCCTCCTGTAGCAGCCACAAGGGCCTCAGAAGTGACATTCATCCCTGCTGGTGCCGAAACAGACTGACGCACTGCCTGCTCATCTCGCACTGAGCTTCCCTGGTCCTTTCTTTGCAGGCCATCTTGTGGTGTGCATCTATGGGTAAGTGAAGTGGCCCATAATGCGCCACCTGGCCTGGTCGGTTGTGGCATGATGGGGCAGTCTATGGGGGCCTAGGTTTGAGGAGAAAAGGAGATGACTGAAGATTGGGGAGCGATTCTTGTCGTCGATGATGATGCCGACATGCGGGAACTCGCCTACGATATGTTGAAAGATCGTGGGCACCAAGTCTCGATGGCCGGAAGTGGTCAGGAGGCCCTGAAATTGCTGGCTGAGGAGGATTACGCGGTTGTTCTCACCGATCTTCGGATGAAAGGGATGGAGGGATTGGAACTATTGGTCCAGATCAAACAAACCTATCCCGACATCAATGTGATCCTCATGACGGCCTTCGGCTCCGTGGAAACAGCCGTCGAGGCGATGAAACACGGAGCCAGCGACTACCTCACGAAGCCGGTCAAGAAGGATGAATTGGTTCGAGTCATCGAGCGGGTCGTTCGAGAGGCATCCCTTCGGCGGGAAGTCAGCCGGCTCAGGAAGGAAGTTCATAAGGAATACAGCTTTCACCATATTTTGGGGAAGAGCAAGGCGATTCAAGCGGTCTTCGATCTCATTCGTCGCGTCGCTGATAGTCCGACCAACGTGCTGATCACCGGAGAGAGTGGAACGGGAAAGGAGTTGGTGGCCAAGGCCATCCATTACAATAGCGACCGAAAAGATGCACCGTTTATTCCTGTGAATTGCGCGGCGATTCCTGAACAGCTGTTGGAGAGTGAGTTATTCGGCCACATGCGCGGGGCCTTTACCGATGCGAAGCTCGACAAGCGCGGACTCTTTGAAGAAGCCCAGAAAGGCACGTTATTTCTCGATGAAATCAGCGAATTGCCGCTCATGCTCCAAGCCAAGATTCTACGCGCGATTCAAGAAAAGGAGATCAGGCGCGTGGGAGCGACCAAACCGATCTCGGTCGACGTACGGATCATCGCTGCCACCAATTTGAATCTCGGTGAGGAAGTGAAGGGAAAGCGATTCCGGGAGGATCTTTTCTATCGACTGAACGTCATCGAACTAAAATTGCCGCCGCTTCGAGAGCGTCGGGAGGATATTCCGCTCTTGGTCGACGCCTTTCTGAAGAAGTGCGGAGTAGCCCGAGGGAAGGAAATCAAAGGGGTGAGCGAGGCGGCCCTCGCCATGCTCATGGACTACGCCTGGCCAGGGAATGTCCGGGAACTGGAGAATGTGATTGAGCGGGCAGTCACGTTGAGTCGAGGGGAGAAAGTCTCGCCGGACGATTTGCCCGCAGGAATCCAGGGAGCACGTGGCGACCGCCGTGTGTTGGACGAAGCTGCCGAAAAGGCCCTCCCCTTACACGAGCTCGAGAAAGAATATATCAAGAAAATCCTCGAAAAGTCAGGCGGCAACAAGTATCAGGCCGCTCATGCCCTTGGCATTGACCGGAAGACCCTGTATCGTAAGCTCGCCGAAATCGAAGGCGAGCCTCATCCAGAGGAATAACAACCTCTTTCTGATCATCACATCAGGATTGGCTTCGGCCAATGCTGACATAGGCCGGGATGGATCACGTGACACTCGTGGATTGGTGTGTTGTGCGCGCTGTGCCGTGGATGATCCCTTTTCTCACGATCGGAATTTTCATCGCCGACCTCCTCTCCCCCGTCGGCATTGCCGTCTCGATTCTATACGTCATTCCCATGCTCATGACACTCCTCCTACCACACACGCGCGCGCCGCTCTATTTTACCGTTGTAGCCACTGTGCTGACGTGGATCGATCTTCTGGTCCGATCGGCTAGCATCCCGATTCCTTACGCGGTCTCCAACCGCGCGTTGGGCACGATGGTGCTCTGGCTCATTGCAGCAGGCTTGTTCCGATACCGACGAACTCAGCAGGAGTTGACGTCTGCACGTGTCGAGCAAGCACATGCCGAAGGCTTAATGATGGTCGCGCAAGAGGCCCGCGAACGTGCAGTTGAGGATGTCGCGCATGCCGTCGTCGGTCGCGAACAGGCTGAGGAGCAACTCGTCGTCAGCCAACTCAGACTGGAAGGCATCATCGAATCCGCGATGGATGCGATTATCACCGTAGACGAGGATCAGAATGTCGTGCTGTTCAACCGGGCCGCGGAGGAGATGTTCGGCTGTTCCGCTGAAGCCGCCATTGGGCAGTCTCTTGATCGGTTCCTACCAGGACGTTTCCGTGAAACCCACCGTCAGCATATTCAGTCGTTCGGGCAATCCGGTGTGACGACGCGAAAAATGGGGCAATTGGGTTCGGTGATGGGGCTCCGATCGAACGGTGAAGAATTTCCGATTGAAGCTGCCATCTCGCATATCAACGTGGAGAAGCGAACATTCTATACCGTCATTCTCCGAGACATCACTGAGCGGAAGCAGGTGGAAGAGGTGATCCGTGAGGGTGAGCGGAAACTGGCTACGCTGGTCGGCAATCTGCCGGGCTTTGTCTATCGGTGCCAAAATAATCCCGACTGGGCCTTCGAGTACGTCAGTGAGGGGGTTTGCGATTTAACCGGGTACACCACCGACGACTACCTCGTTCAACGCAGCATCTCATACGGTGCGACGATGCATCCCGATGACCGCGAGCGTATCTGGCACGAAGTTCAGGACGCGCTGGAGCATCATCGCCCATTCGAGATGACCTATCGTATCCTCACGAGATCAGGTGAGATCAAATGGGTGTGGGAGCGAGGCGAGGGGATTTATACAGCGGAAGGGCTACTCAACTACGTCGAAGGATTCGCCACTGATGTGACGGAACGCAAGAGAGCCGAACAGCTGCTCCGACAGAGCGAAGAAAGCTACAGACGGCTTATCGCGTTCTCACCGTATGCGATTCTTGTCAGTAGGGGCGACCGGATCGTGTTTGCCAATGATCAAGCCATCAAGCTGTTCGGCGCCGTGAGGGCGAACGAGATTCTGGGTAAGTCGCTCTTGGACCTCATTCATCCGGACCATCATGCTGTCGTTCGTGAACGGATCCACGAATTGTTGGAAGGAAGGCAAGCGGTTCCCGTCTCCGAGGATAAAATTGTCAGACTCGATGGGGCATCGATGGATGTCGAGGTCAGTGCGACACGATTCACGGATGAAGAAGGCCCCGCCATCTTGGTGATGCTTCGAGATGTCAGCGAACGGAAGCGGCTACAGGAACAGTTGCGCAGGACCGAGCGGATCGCAGAACTTGGGACGTTGGCCTCCGGCATGGCCCATGAAATCGGGACACCGATGAACGTCATTCTTGGCCGTGCCGAGTATCTGATGGATCGAGTGACGGAGGAGCCGATCAAGAAAGGGCTTCATACCATCGTGACACAAGTCGAACGGATCACAAAGGTCATGAATCAGTTGCTGTCGTTTGCACGACGCAAGGCACCTGAACGGTGCCCGTTGGATCTTCGGAAAGCCATTGAAGACAGTACGGAAATCTTCCGCGAGCGTCTCGCGAAGAATCGGATTCAGGTTGAAATGGACCTGGTAGATCCCTGTCCATTGATCATGGGCGATGCCGACCAGATGAGACAGGTGTTGATCAATCTCATTGTCAATGCGGTGCACGCGATGCCGGAAGGCGGGATGCTGCGCATAGGACTGGCGCGGGAAAATGATTTCGTGAAGCTCACCGTGGCAGACACAGGCCATGGAATTCCCCAGGACGTGGTCAAGAAAATATTCGAACCATTCTTTACGACGAAGGAGTTCGGTAAAGGGACTGGATTGGGCTTGACGGTGGTCAAGGGCATCATCGAAGAGCATCAAGGTTCCATCACCGTCGAGAGTGAAGAAGGGAAGGGGACGACGTTTAGAGTGCTGTTGCCGGTGGCAGATCGTCATACGTGATACGAGCGCTTTCGAAGGGTATTCTGACTCCTCGTTTCTTTCGTACAGTTTCACCTTGTCCGTCTCATTCCTCCTCTTCGAATGCTGTTGCATTCCGCAACAGCTGACGTGCCCGTAGATGTGGTCTTTCTCGCCACTCAATTTTCCCGCCTCTCAATGCTGCCCCAATTCTCCGGCAATTTGATCACCTTCACTGGCCTCGAGCGGCATGCGCCTTGCCACTCAATTCCTCTAGGACGGCTCGGAAGCGGCAATGAGAGGCGAGGTGGATCATGACCCTGCCGGAACGAAAGGGAACGGTCTTGCTCATCGTCGAGGATGATCGAGACATGCGGAGTTTGCTCTGCGATGAATTTTGGGGAACGGGGTATCAGCTTCGTGAGGCGAGGGATGGAGATGAAGCGTTCCTAGCGGTGCTGCAATCCGTGCCGGATCTGATCTTGACCGATTTGCGGATGCCGGCAGGGGGAGATGATTACGTCAGCCGGCTCCGGACGGTAGCACCTCACTGTCCTATCGTGGTCATTACGGGATTCGGCGATGCGGCGTTGAAAGCCCGAGTGTTACGAGCAGGTGCAAACGCCTACTTCGACAAACCCGTCCGTATTGCGGACTTGAAGGCATGTGTGCAACAATTACTCGGCCTCAGCACGAGGACGAACGAGAGTTGATGAGGAGTCCTCCCATCAGCTCAAGTAAGTAGATAACCGATCAATCTCCCACCAGTGACGTGAGAGAGCCTTGTCTGACTCAGAAACCCAACCAGGCCCAATGCTGATGGATCCTGTCATTACCGCGCGCGTTGAGGCGATCAAGCAATTAGCGCATGGACTGTCTAACCGAGTGGCCGTCATGGATCGCGCGTTCAACATCGTGTATGCGAACGAAGCGGCCTGGGCAGTGGATGAGAAGCAAGACCGTCACCAGCAGCATGCTAAGTGCTACGAGGCGTTTGCACAACGGACGGATCCCTGTGGAACCTGTCCCGCCGTGAAAGTCTTCGAGACACCTGGTGTGCAGTGTGTATCCTGTTCAGGAAACGGCGACGGGACTGCCTGCGGGATGCACCAAGCCTTTCCGTTAGCGGATCAGAACGGCACCGTAGCATCGATGCTCGTGCTGTTCGACGCGCCCTCGAACACGAAGCGCAGGAACCCATCACCCGGCATCTCAGCCGTACCCGTCACCGATCGCCTCGGCGATCTGATCGGCCGAAGTCCGATTATGCAACAGCTCTTTGACATGACTCGGTTGGTGGCGGATAGCTCATCCACCGTTCTCATCCAAGGTGAGAGTGGAACAGGGAAGGAACTTCTGGCGAGGACAGTGCACACCCTGAGTGGCCGGTGCGATCGACCCTTCGTCGTTGTCGACTGCGGCGCACTTCCCGAAACCCTGCTTGAAAGTGAGCTCTTCGGCCATGTGCGAGGAGCCTTCACCGGGGCGGTCACAAACAAACGCGGGTTGTTCGAAGAAGCCGACGGGGGGACGATCTTCCTGGATGAAATTGCCGATACGACGCCGACCTTTCAGGCGAAGCTACTTCGTGTGTTGCAGGAGGGCGAGATCAAACCGGTCGGTGGCACACGAGCGATGAAGATCCATACACGGGTCATCTCTGCTTCGAACAAGGATCTCGCCGAGCTCGTGAAGGCAAAAGCGTTTCGACAGGATCTTTACTATCGACTTGCCGTCCTTCCGTTGTACTTGCCGGCTCTCCGGGAGCGACGTGAGGATATTCCACTTCTGGTCCAGCATTTTGTGACAGCATCCTGTGCGCGACATCATCAACCGGCACGCAAAATCGGCGAAAGCACGATGAGAGCATTGCGCGATGCCCCATGGCCCGGCAATGTTCGAGAGTTGCAGCACTATATCGAGCGAGCCGTGGTGACGACGGCCGGACCATGGCTTGGGTGCGAAGATCTGGTTTCAGGCGATATCGAGAACGAAGACGAGAGTTTACGGTCGGCGTCGCGCGAAGCTGTTGCTCAGGCTGAACGCATTCGGATCATAGACGCCTTGCACAAGACCGCCGGAAACCGCTTGAAAGCAGCCAAGCTGCTCAAGATCAGTCGAGCGAGTCTCTACAACAAGCTTCGCGCCTATTGCATTGAATAGCCTTTTGGTCGGCTCATTCCTACCCCTTGTATAGTTTCCGCATAATCCACTGGATTCTATAGTCCAGCCCATTGCCATTCCCGACCGTGCTCCTCATTTTCGAGTAGCGCTTTCGTTCGTGCGCTTGGATTGTTGGTTTCGATCAACAGAACAAACGGAGGGCGACGTCTACCTGGTGCCCCATTTCGCCCTTTGTTCCAGATACCTCGTCTATCAACCTAGACAGATTAAGCGAATGATAATTAAGCGATTGATCCAGGCCATCCTCTGACTGTCCAAGGCGATAGATCGCGTTCGACACGACAGAAGAAGTTCGTGATCTGAACCAAGGGCCTATTCGTCGCGTCCAATGCGTGAATGAGTCGGTCGGGAGAGCGCGAACCATCATGGCATGCACGTTGCTTGGTACCGCGAGTAGTCCAGAGAGCTTCGACTCTCTGGGTGCTGGGTGGTGATTTGCCCTGTCGCCATCTAGCGTAGTCCACCCAGTTGTGAGCGGTTAGTTCGACCGCCACGTGTGAGTGATGAGGGGGCCACAGGTGAGAGTGGCTCCCTCATTTTCTATTGCGGGGAGGCATTGGAAATTGCGGAAAACTGAGGAGAGGCTCGTGAGGGGGGAACGGTTCGTGGGGGAGATGACAGATCGGGTGGCTGGTGTTGACGCTGGTCTGAGCGAAACCATCGCAGGTCTGGATGAAACAGACATCGAGGAGTGACGTTACAACCTCGCAATCCGAAGCGACGCCTGATCATCCGATACTACGATTTCTCGCGGGAGCTGCTGGAAATGGCGTGCTGAGCGGAAATGGATCGCAGGATGGACCAGAGAGGAATTGCTTATTCACCAGGCTGACGCATTGAACAAGTGAGCGTATGTCAGCTGATTGCTCGAAGAGGGCCGTGCTCCTCGAAGCGTAATCAGAGAGGGGGTATCATGCAGGCGCAGAAGTGCAAGAAGAACATGGGAATGTGGTCTGTCGCGGCTTCGCTGGTTGTGGCGGTTGCCGTAGGTGGTCCATGGCCTGTCTTCGCCGAAGACACCACTGAGACAACGTCGACCGGGAACCGCGTGTTCTTTCGTGGGGGCTATGGCGAGCTGTTAAGCGATCGTG
>JAHBWR010000093.1 GCA_019636875.1 Nitrospira sp. | reverse complement strand
TGTTCGGTCGACCTCAGTGCCATTTATCTGGATATTCTGAAGGATCGGCTCTATACCTTTCGCGCAGACTCTTCGCTACGGCGAGGCTCTCAAACCGTGCTCTACGAGATCATCGTGGCGCTCGCGAAACTCATGGCTCCAATTTTGAGCTTTACCGCCGATGAGATTTGGCGCATGTTACCGGGCGCGGCCCGCGAGGAAGCGATGAGTGTGCATATGGTCTCGTTTCCGGAAGCACACGCTCGCTGGAAAGACGACGCGTTGGGGACTCGCTGGGAGAAACTGCTGGCATATCGAACCCGTGTGCAAGGCGAACTGGAAGTCTCTCGTCGAGACAAGCTGATCGGATCGTCCCTCGAGGCTCATGTGCGGATCGAAGCCGGTCCTGACGCGCATCAGTTTTTAACCGCGTATACCGGTGAGCTCGGCACCATTTTCATCGTGTCTCGTGTGACGCTGGTGCCTGCACCGACAGGCTCTTCGGATATCCGGATCACCGTTGAAAAATCAGTAGCCGCAAAATGCGAACGCTGCTGGAACTATCGCGATGCTGTCGGCAAGGATCGTGATCACCCGACTCTCTGCGAGCGGTGTGTGGAGGCCGTCTTGTGAATGCGTCGTGGCTTCGCAATGTGGCGCTGGCATTGGTGACCGGTAGTATCGTCCTGCTGGATCAGCTGACCAAGCAGCAGATCATGCAGACGATGCGCTTGCACGAGTCGATCCCTATCATCCCCAATCTCTTCAGCCTGACGTATATTCGAAATCCTGGAGCGGCCTTCGGCCTGTTGGCCGGCAGCAGTAACGCGTTTAGGATGGTGTTTTTCGGGCTGACCTCGATCTTTGCACTTGGGTTGCTTGGCACGATCTTGGTGCGGATGCCCGAGCAAGACTGGGTTGGCCGTGTGAGTGTGGCGGGAATTCTCGGCGGTGCGATCGGTAACTTGATCGATCGATTGCGGTTTGGGGAAGTGATCGATTTTCTGGATGTCTATTTCGAAAACTACCACTGGCCGGCATTTAATGTGGCGGATTCTGCCATCACCGTCGGCGTGATTTTTCTGATCATTCACTTCGCATTTGAGAAAAAGCCAGACTCCTCTACAGCCTCAGAGTCGAATTCAGTTCCCTAATGCAAAGTCCGTTTCGCGTGAGAGTATCTGAAACTATGTTCGTGCCGGGCTGGCCCGGCACGAATGTTCTGGCTTTGGTGTTAGGCCGGCATCGGGACGATAAACCCGCCCTTTTCTTTGACTTGCTTCTGCTGCTCTGCTGAGAACATGACGAGCGGTTCGCTATGACAGAACTGGCATTCCTTCGTCGTCACCGCAGCATTTGGCTCACCGATGCTGACCAAGTACTCCTTGGCAAGCTTGAGCGCGGTCGTTTCATCCGTCGTCATCACATCGAAGTGAATGCGACCATTCTTTCCATGCACCCACGTATCGTAGACATGAATCGTATCTGACGCCATGCACAACTCCTTTCAACGAACGACCAACATGACCAACACTCCGAGCATAATACGATAGTAGGCAAAGACCCGCAAGGTGTGCCGTTTGACATAGGTGAGGAAGGCGGCGATGACGGCCCAGGCGACGAGGAATGACACAACCATGCCGAGCGCGAGTGCTAGAAAATCTTGATCCGTAAAGGTTCCGCGTGCCTTCCAGGTTTCGTAGAGCGTAGCTGCAATGATGGTCGGGAGGGCGAGAAAAAATGAATATTCGGTGGCGACCTTGCGATCGAGTCCTGCGAGTAGCCCCCCGATGATGGTTGAACCGGAGCGTGACATGCCCGGAATCAGTGAGGCACATTGCGCGACTCCGATCCAGAACGCCTGCATGGGTGAAACCTGATCCAGGCTCATCGCGTGACTCGTGCGTTTGGTGGCTTCGACGATCAGGATGATGAAGCCTCCGAGAATCGACGTCGTCGCCACGGTCTGGGGGGTGAACAGATGGGACTTGATCCATCCATGAGCAGCGAGGCCGAGGAGCGCAGCCGGCAGAAAGGCGATCCCTAACCCAATCAAGAACCATAAGTTGTGATGCTGTTGCATCGAAGCCTTGATTCGATCTGTCCAGGATGGATGCGACCCGCTTGTGGTGATGGAACGAAATATCTTTTGCTCCTGCCAGGCACCGGAGAGAAGTCGACCGATCTTTTCCCGTTCGAACACGATGACGGCGAGAATGGCTCCCAACTGAATCGAGATTTCTGCGTTGGCCGCCACATCTCCGGTAAACCCAAGGGCATGGCCGACAAGGATCAGATGCCCGGTGGATGAGACGGGGAGAAACTCAGTCATCCCCTCCACGACTCCAAGAATCACTGCGAGTGCTGGACCCCATTCGTTCATACTGTGCTCCAGTTCCGATGATGGACCATTGAGGTTTCACCCTCCATGGTCATGTCTGATAGAATGTCTCGGATAATCACAGAGCGACGCCGATCCGTCAAGCGCATTGGCTCTTCTGATCGGGATTTTGAGGAACAGAGCTGATCGGTCTCGAACAAGAGCAATTATGTTGACAATGCCGAGGGGTTGGCATACACACAAAGAACGCCATCACATGAACGGGAATATGGCGGGATACCAGTAGGGATCCGTATGAAGCACATTCACGCCGCAGGATTTGATGGAGGGAGGATCGCATGAAACGCGAGTGGACGGCAATAGTATTGGTCGGTGCCGTGTTGACTACGGGTTGCGTCTCCAACAAGAAATACCAAGAAGCGCTGACCGAGGCGGACACCGCCAGAATGGAATTGGAAAAAGCTCGGCAACAGAAGGGTGCGATGGAACAGCAGGTCCGTACGCTCAAGGAGCTGAACGTCAAATTCAATAACGAGGCCGAGGCCGCTCGGGATGAACTGCAACGGTTTGAGCACGGACGTGATGCAGAACGGGGTACGCTTGAGGCACGAACCAAAGAACTTGAAGATAAAGTGAGGGCGTTATCGGCTCAAAATCGGAATGTGAAGCAGGAATACCAGGACGTCAAGCGGCATAACGACACGCTGAAATCGTTGGTAGCTCGTTATCAAAAAGAGCTGAAGGATCGTTCTCAATCGGGGTCGTCGGCGCAGGCCGCCGCATTGACTCCGAAACAGGGATCGGGAGGGACGGCCTCAGTCGCACCCGCGACGACCTCGGCGTCGTTAAATATCAACAAGGTGTCGGCCAACGACATGGTCCTCTTCCTGGGACTCAAACAGGATGAGGCTGATCGGATTGTGAACAATCGTCCCTATCGTGTGAAAGGTGAATTGGTGGCGAAGAATGTTGTCCCAAAGGAAACGTTCGACCTGATTAAAGACCGCATTTCTGTGAGCCCATAGCTCGCTGATCGGTTTCGAACGATACATCGAGGGCCGTTCTCCTTCGTCGGAGAACGGCCCTCTTATTTTCGCCGAGTAGCATTGGCCTGCTGCTGTCGATTGCGTATGGTCAGTGTAGCGGAATCCTGACCGTAAGTGTGGAGGCTGAGGGATCGCGACTGACGACATAGGTCGCTTGTTCTTGAGGGATGAACGCCTCAAGAGAAGCGGAGGACTCTTGAAGGTGTTGACGTAGCGATGGTGTCGTTACGTCGGAGTCCATTGTGGAAGGGGTTTCGAATGGCATGAGGGACAAACGGATCATAATGGAACGATGGCCGGCAAGGATCGGGATTCTCCGCCGCTGATGGGTCAGCAACCGTGATGAAACGGGGTCCCCTGCCGAGAAAGGGAACAGGAGTTGAAGTGGTAGGGAGCCATCCTCTCCCCATACTTGAAAAAAGCTATCCTGATTGGCCTCGATCATAAGATCAAACGAACTTGTCCGGAGAGAGGTTTCCCCGTTTCTGTCATCGTGCAGATCCTTCATGCCGTTCATGACAAGACTGTAACGAATGCCTAAGGGCTGAGAGGTTTCTGCACGTGTTTCTGTCAACCTGGCACCCTGTTCACCCTTACGTGTAGGTCGGTCGAACTCCTGTACGGAATAGCGGCCTTCCTGCTTTTCCTTCATTGCGCTAGAAACGACCTCCTGTGACTCTCCATAGAACAAGGAGCGTGCATTCAGCGCTGAACCGACTTGAGTGGTAGGGTCATCGATAGCTGGTGCCTTTGGCGGAACCGGGGCCGAAGTGGAGGTCAAGGGGGCACTCGCGCGACTTTGATCAGCTACGTCCGGTGTGTCTCCTTTCGATTGGGGGACTGTCTGTGGGAAGGATTGAGGAGAGTCCTGCAACTTGTCAGGTTCAGTCTGAATGGCCTCTTGCTCTTCTTTCGGATTAGCCATCGTTGCAGGTACCTGTTTGGCTCTCCTCGCCAGGGGAGCCTCTTTTCCGACTGGCATTGCCTGTTGTGGGGAGGCTTGTGCCTTCGGCTCAGATTCAGTGATCCGAGAGGAGGTTGGTGGAGCTGCAGAGGGTGATGGAATCGATCCGGCGGCTAGTGGGGCATCCTCGTTAGTGGTGAGTCGATCTGACTGTCGAAGGCTTTCTTGGTAGATGTTGGTGCCAAGGACAAGTGCGAAGAGGGCTGCGGTGAGGCCACCAGTCCAGGCGAGCCCAGCAGGTCTGCGGAACCAGCCGAACCATGACACGTTGCCTCCGTCAGTTGTCGAGGTTGTTTCACGTAACGATCGCAAAAGCTTCTCACGCACCACGGGATCCGTCAGCAGTTCCTTTAGTGCCTGTTCGTCGGCAAACAAATTGAAGAGTTGTTGGTCGTGTAGGACGGTATTGCAGAGCCGTCGCTTCTCCTCCGGCGTTAACGTATCGGCCGCAAATCCACCAAGCAGCTTTTCGATGTCGTCGTCAGCCATAGCACTGATACGTGAAATGTGAAACGTGAATTGTAAGAGGCCTAAAGAATCCGATTATTCCCAACTGCCACCCATGAAAGTTAATAATTCCCTCCGACAGCGCAAATCCCACGTATAGATTGTATTGATCGACGTCTGCTTCATCAATTGCTGAATCTCAGGAAAGCTTTTCCCTTCTAGCTTCCACTTGAATAGTTCGCGGCATCGTTCGCCAAGTTGGGTCATGGCGGTAAGTAGCCGATCGACGCGCTGTTTCTGGTCGAGTTGCACCATCGGATTGTCGCTGGCGTCGGCGAGGGGTTGATCCTCCACCGATTCTTGATGGTACTCTCCGCGCCGCAACGCTTTCCGATGCGCGTCCAGCATCTTGTATCGCAAGACCTGAAATGACAGGGGAACGAGTTCAACCAATTCCGTGACCTGGGAATACTTCTCGTGCAGAACCGTCAACACGTCTTGTGTCAGGTCTTCAGCGCGGTCTCTCGATACACGTAATGTCGCGAACGCTAGGATCCTTTCACGAAGGGTGGCGAGTATCTGATCTCGGTTCATCATCTAGGAATTCGCCGAAGAGGCCAACAGATCACTCAGTGAACGGAATCCAAGTCGAAGCCCTGTGCAGACCTCCACCTGTCGGTCAAATCGATTGGTTGTGCGGATCATGCTCCATAGTTTGCCAGGACTGACTCGCCCCCAAGCAGCCAGATGGAACACGGACAACGGGTAGTCCGTTCCGAATAGAAGGCGCGACTGAAGGTCAGGGTGATGTCTGAGATGCAAAAGCATCTTCATGCGATGGGGTTGGGTGAGGGCGGAAATGTCGGCATAGAAGTGTGGATGACGTCGGCTCAGTTCATGAAACGTAGGAAGAAACTTTTCATAGAGCATGAGGCCATAACTACAAGCGTGCGCCGCGATGACCGTCACTCCTTCGTCAAGCGCCAGACGCAGCCGCTCAGGATCTCCAAGCGATTGATCCTTTCCGATCAGACTGAACTCGTACCCGACGTGACTCAAGAAAGGGAGTTTGCGCTGAGCCAGCGCACGGTAAAAGGCGACATATTTCCGATCGGATGGATCAAAGTGCTGGGCATTCGGCAAGACCTTGATCAGGACCGCGCCTGCATCGGCACAGCGATGCACCTCATCGATGGCGTCCTTGCGTTGCGGATTGATGGAGGGCCCCGCCAGGAAGACATCCGGATAGGCGCGCACGGCATCGAATACGTAGTCATTACTGACCAAGAAGTCGGTATGTTGACGATTGAGCAAGCCGGAGTGATCGTAGAATCCATCCATGCCAAGCAGCACGGCCTTTGAGACGTAGCGGGAGGCGCGGAGTTCTTTCAAGAGGTGATCGAGATAGCGTTGATTAGCCGTGCGTGGTGCAGTCGGCGAGAGGTCGTGTTTCCAGAGGAGAAAACGAAACAACGGGCTGCGGAGGAGTTTTGGCGAGATGAAGCAGCCGTTGTCGCCGTCCGGCAACGCGGCAAGATGGACATGGCAATCAATGAGCGATTTGGTCTGTGTCATTTCCGTCTATGCTCGGCACTCAGGACTCGTCATGCCCTTGTAATCGCTCCGTGGCGATGCGTCGTACCCCTCGCAGATCCAGCTTGCCGGTCCCCAACACGGGCAAGGTCTCAACTTTCACAAACTGACTCCGCGAGGGGATGAAGAGGTTGGGAAGGCCGGTGGATGATAGCTTCACCAGGATCTCGGGAATCAGGCTGTCATCCAGTGTATGTAGGACGGCCAACCGCTCGCCTTTTTTTTCGTCTGGAAGGCCGGTGACAGCAAAGACTTGGGTCTCGGCTTCGGCCGCCTGCTGCAAGGCCTCCTCAACTTTCCCATGCGGAACCATCTCGCCTCCGATCTTGGAAAAGCGAGAAAGCCGGTCGGTGATTGTGAGGAAGCCGTCGTCGTCCATGGAGGCGATGTCCCCGGTGATATACCAGCCATCCCGCATGACCTGGGCCGTGAGGTCTTCCCGTCCCAGGTAGCCCTTCATGACGTTCGGGCCTTTCACCAACAACATCCCAGGGGTGCCGATAGGCAGCGGAGCGTACGTGTCAGGATCGACGATCTGGATGGACACGCCCGGGAGCGGCTGGCCGACGGTCCCTCGTCGCGATGCCGGTTGATAGTAGCCGGCGGCTCGATAGTCCGGGCAGTTAACGGCAATGACCGGAGCGCATTCCGTAACTCCGTAGCCTTCGATTGGTCCGATCCCAAACTTGTCCTCGATAGACTGCGCAAGGCGAGCCGATAGTTTTTCTGCGCCGGTGAGGATCACGCGCACCGAACTGAATTGCTCCGGAGTGCAGCGGCGGGTATAGAGCTGTAGGAATGTCGGGGTAATCACGACGAAGGTGATGCGATACTGACGGACGAGCTCACCGATGGCCGTCACGTCGAGCGGTGACGGGTGAAAGACCATTGTCGCATTGTTGAACATCACAAACCAAAAGACCATGTATCCGAACGAGTGAAAGAACGGCAAGATACCGAGGATCCGTTCATCTTGATAAAGATGGAGCATTTGCGTGGCGCCTTGGCAGTTGGAGTCGATGCTGAAATGGGAGAGCATGACGCCCTTGGGTTCGCCGGTGCTGCCGCTACTAAAGATAATCGTAGCCAAACTATCGGGAGTGAGCGGGGTTACCTGCCCGCAGGCGCGCTCGATGAGCCGGCAGGGAGCGAGCAGGGCCAGGAAGGTCGCATAGAGTTTCTGCCTTGTGCCGATCGTTTCGGCGATATCCTCAAGCCACAGTACCGACGGTCCATCCGGCAGTTCGAGCTTGGCTTTTTCGACGAAGGTGCGGCTCGTGAGAACCGTGCGCAGATCTGCCAGGCGCACCGCGGCTTCCAAGCCTGATTTCCCGACCGTGTAGTTCAAGTTCACGATAGTTTTCCCGCAGAGGGCGACGGCCACATTGACTAGGGCTGTCGCGACTGTCGGCGGCAGCAGGACTCCGATATGCTGTTGCTCCTGCCAGTGGGGGCGCAGCGTTCGTGCGAGGACGATAGAGCCGATCAGCGCCTGTAAAGACGACACTCGGGGGCGATTTTGGTCGGCCATGGCCATGCGGAATGGGTAGCGACGCATGGCCGAAATAAACTGGCGATGGAGAGGCCGCCGACCCGATTTCCTGAGCTGCCAGGCGGCTTCGCCAAGCTCCTGTATCGTTCTGCGGACGGTATCCGCCGTCGTATCCGGGGGCAGCGGCGCACCGAATGAGACTGTGACGGGGTAGGGAAGACGTTCTGGAAGCTTCCACAGAAACCGGCCATGATTGAAACTGAAGATACTGCCCCAGACGCGATCCAGGTGAACCGGGATGATGGGCGTCGTTCGTCCCTTGACGATGCGTTCAAAGCCACGACGGAACGGAAGGAGTGTGCCGGTGCGGGTGATCTGACCTTCAGGGAAAATGCAGACCAGCTCGCCGTCATCCAGCGCCTGTCCCGCAGCGCGCAGAGCGCGAAGAATCAGGCGAGGACTTCCAGATGAAGAAATCGGGATGACGTTAAGCCGCTTCATGAAAGGTTTGAGGAGTGGGTGGCCGGCGTAGTGCTCGTCGACCACGAACCTTACCGGACGATCCAGGCTCGCGACCAGCAGGAACCCATCGATGAACGACACATGATTGGGGACCAGCAACGCGCCGCCTTCGCGGGGGATATGGTCCTGTCCGATGACAGTGAGGCGGTACAGGACACGGGGCAGCAGGGCGACGACGAACCGCAGCAGACTGTTCGGCAGTAACCAGACGACGACCAGGGCTCCGATCAGTGACAAGACGGCACAGGCCAGTAAGATGTCGCTGGCTGACAAGCCGAGTTGCGACAGAAGTCCGGCACCCAGAGAACCGGCAAGGATACCCCCGAACACAAAGGTGTTGCCGAGGGCGATCACGGCGCCGCGGCGGTCGGCCGGAGCTCGCCACTGAATCAAGGCATTGATCGGGACATTAATAAACCCGCTGGCGACGCCGAGTCCACCCATGAGTACGAGTGTCCAGGTCAAGCTCGGTGGGATGAGGCCAAGGATGAACAGGCCCAAGGCTAACCCGATCGCTCCCGGAGGGATCAATCCGGTTTCAATCTTGTGGGCGGAGAGTCGGCCGGCTAGGACCGACCCGATTCCGATTCCGATGGCGAGGATGGCCATCGGAAGACCCGAGAGTGCATCCGAAAGTCCCAGTCGGCTCTTTGCATAGATCAGCATGTCTTGCCCAAACAGACTCGCAATGGTCCAAAACACGACATTGATCCCGATGGCGATGCTGAGCAGACGGTCCGCTTGCATGGTTGTCCAGGCCACGGCCAGAGTTGCGGCAACGCCACCCTCGGCTCTGGCTGGGGACACATGAGGAATCGCATAGGCGGCTGCGGCGCCTATAGCGGCGATGAGCGTCAGGATGAGACCGGCTTGCCAGGGAGCCGTTTCGGTGTATTGGAGGAGAACGCCGCCGGATGAGGTGCCAGCGATGATCGCCGCAAACGTCCAGAGTTTCAGCAGGCCATTTCCCATGGAGAGTCGCTCATAGGGAAGCAGCTCCGGCAGGATGCCGTACTTTGCTGGGCTGAGAATTGCGCTGTGGATGCCCATGGCTCCGAGGACGACCAGGAGAGCCGTGCCGCCGGCAGGGTGACTCCAGAGCACCACCGTTCCGGCTCCCATCAATGCCACTTCAACGATCTTCATCGCGATAATAACGGTGCGCTTGCTGAATCGATCCGCAAACACTCCAGCAACCAGGGAGAACAGCATGAGCGGCAGCGTGAAAACGACGAACGCGATAGTGGCCTGAGCCTGAGAAGCTGCTTCAAAGGCGGCGCCGGTCTGACCGACAGCCGCAGCGACCTGGTGGATCAGGAGGAGCGCGACCATCAACTTCCAGGCGTTGTCATTGAACGCGCTGCAAAACTGGGCAAGGAGCAGAGCGCGAAGAGGATGGGAATGAGGTTGAGGGGCTGGACTGGCCGTAGTGCTCATCCGTGCAATCTATTCTGCCTGCTTGGTAGCGGTTCGGGAAATAGGCAACCCCTCCAGCTCCATGATCCGCAGGGCGTTGGTCGTGGGGCAAGGGCCTGGCCTGAGCTGATAATCAAACTCGAGGGCACCGTTCGAGACCGTTTCTTGAAAGTGCGCGTTGACCAGCCTCGGAACGGCCGGTTCCAAATCCGCCAACTCCAGGTCGTGGGTGCTGACGAGTCCAAAGCCGTTGCCTTGTGACAGAGCGGTGATGTAGGCCTGGCTGCCGATAAGGCGTTCCCGATTATTGGTGCCTTTAAAAATCTCGTCGATCAAGAATAGTGTGGGAGGAGCCGTCGGATCCTGAGTCGTCTCGAGGATCGCTTTGAGCCGTTTGACCTCGGCATAAAAGAACGACAGGCCGGCATCCAGCGAATCATCAACACGGATACAACAGGCCAGCCGGCTCCAGGTCCATTCGAACGAGCGCGCGCAGACCGGCCCGCCGGCTTGCGCGAGACACAGGTTGATTCCGATCGTGCGGAGGAACGTGCTCTTGCCGGACATATTTGAGCCGGTGATCAAGTGGATCGAACCACGTCCAGCCAAACGAACATCGTTGGCGACTCGGGTCTTGGCTGAGAGGAGCGGGTGGCCGAGCCGATCAGCCTGAAGCGTTGGGAGAACTTCATTGTGTTCGCCGGACGTGGTGACCGGTATCGGCCAGGCATAGTCGGGGTGGAGATACGCAAAGGTGGCCAGTGCCGAGGCCGCTTCGACTTCCGCCAGACAGTTTAACCACTGAGGGAGGGCTTGCTGAATGTCCTGTTGATCGCGCATCAGTTTGCGCAGGAACCAGAGATCCCATGGGCAGAGGACATTGATCATGAGATGGACAAGCGGGTGGGCCTTGATGCTGATCGCGTGCAGAGTGCGTGCGACTCGCCTGAGTTGCACCGTAGGGCTGGTTCCACCGATCAACCTGGCCCAGGTTGAAGACAGCACCGTGTTTTGCCGCCGTGCGTGACGCTCGAGATAACCGAGGAGGGTCGCAAGCCGCTCGGTTTCGAGGTGCAGACCGACTGCGTGTTCGAGCAATTCTTCTCCCTGGTCTGTCATGAAGTAGATCAGGACGTAGGCGGCAAACGAAAACATCCAGTAGCCCGGGAGAAGCCCGAACATCGTAGCGAGAGCGAGGCTGACGGTGGTGAAGGCCAGAATTCCTTGGACGATGAGGATCGTATCGAGGTAAGGCAGGTTGATGGAATGTTCTGTGACGGCGGCCAATCGCTTGCCGTTGATTTCCTGGTCCCCGGTCAGTTTTGCATCCAGCGCCAGACGGTCCCGAAACAAGGATCGCGGTGTCAGTTCTTTCACTAACGATTGCCGTGCAAGCCAGTCTGCAGGGGGCGCTGGTTGCTCCAGGAGCCAGCTCTGTAATCGTGCTCGGCCATGGTCAGACACCGTGGTGTCGAGGAGATGTGTGAGGGAATGGGGGCCAAAGAGATCGAGATCAGTAGCATAAGGATGGAGCGTTGGAGCCTGACCAGACCTGGCGGGAATCGCCGCCCAGTTCAAGGCCATGCGTGCAAGATGGGTCTGCTTGATCTGCTTCCACTGCCGGAGCCGGTGAATCTGGCTTTCCACCTTGTTATGATAGGCCGCAACGGCGATAAAGATCGCGAGGAAGAGAGCAAGGGAGAGGTTGCCGCTGTTGTACCAGTCCACCTTGTAGAGGGCAACGGTACAGACAAGGCCGATGAGAAAAATGATCAGTCGCCATCGCGTAAAGGACGCGCTGAGCCTGGTGCCGCGTTCGATCAGGCGATCCGTTCGACGAAGAATCCTCTCAAGTTGAACGCTGCGCGAGATGGTCATGACAGCAGACCTTACTGGGAACAGCTCGGAACGTCAAATAGTGATGGTGGCGGGAGATCCATGTCACAGAGACCAGAGATATCCGATGTAACGCGTCGGGAATGAGGGAGAGCGAATTACCATGTCGACGAGCTGGGTTGACGTCTGCATTTACGAACGGCTGGACGCAGGGGAATTGTTGAGTCGACTGGACGATGCATTTGCGCAGGGCGCCTGGGAGGATCAGGGCCTGGTCCACCTCTACTGGCCGGAGGATCAGTGGAACGAAGCGCGATTGGCGTTGTTGCGGCAGGTCCTCTCGGATCTCGCGCCGTCGGGCAAGGATGTTCCGGTTTCGGTACACCAGATTCCCTCACAGGATTGGAATGAGGCCTGGTCTCGCTCGGTACAGCCCCTTCGGATTGGGAGGTTGGTCATTCGTCCCAGTTGGGAGCGGGTCTCGCTTGATTCGAACGACATCGAGATTGTGTTGGATCCCAAGCAAGCGTTCGGTACGGGGCACCATGCGACGACACGCATGTTGCTGCTGTGGTTGCAGCAAGATATTCGTGCTGGAGAAAAGGTGCTGGATGTCGGCACCGGCAGCGCGATTCTGGCCATGGCAGCCGTGAAGCTTGGGGCGAGATCTGCCCGTGGGGTGGAGATTGATCCGGTCGCGGTGGATTGTGCGCGTGAGTATGTCGAGTTGAATCAATTGGGCGATCGAATCGAGATTCTCACCGGCACACTAGCTGACTTAACGGAAGGGAACTGGCCGATGCCAGACCTAGTGTTGGCTAATCTCGATCGGCAGACGGTCTTGAATCTTGCGGAGGAGTTAGCCGATTTGGCGAAGAAGGGGGCGCGACTGATGGTCTCCGGCATTCTGACCGAGCAAGAGGCGGAGATCGTCGATTATTTTTCCAGTCTCGGCCTCGTCTGTGCGAAACGGGGTGAAGAAGAGGGTTGGGTGGCGATGACATTCTTCAAGCCGGAATCGTGCGATGGAGAAGCCTAACGATGCCGAACAAGCTGCCTTATCCCCATGTACATCAGATCAACGTCTCCGACGGAGGTGTCCCAAAGCTGCCGGTCTGGGAAGCCAAGGTCAGTGAACAGGGGCTGGATGGCGATCGGCAGCGTAATCTGAAGTTCCATGGCGGACCTGACCGCGCCGTTTGTTTGTATTCCCTTGAGTTGATCGAGCGACTACAAGACGAAGGTCATCCGATCGATGCCGGATCGTCTGGGGAAAATCTGACCTTATCTGGGTTGGAATGGGAATTGGTCCGGCCTGGAATTCGGTTGGCTATCGGACCAGATATTCAACTCGAGGTCACCAGTTATACGACTCCCTGCAGTCACAATGGCCGTTGGTTTCGCGACGAAGATTTTTCGCGTATTTCCCAAAAATTGAACCCAGGCTGGAGTCGCGTCTATGCCAGAGTGCTGCAAGGAGGTATGGTCAGGCCTGGAGACGTGGTGGAGATAGAGAGCGAATAGCCGATGGCATATCTCGTATGGCAAGAAGCGCAACCTTTCTCATGCCTCTTTACTTGTGACATCAGCTATTGGCCATAGGCTCTTGGAGTTAATCTGATGGAACGCAAACTTGAACCAGAACTCATGGACGATCCTAAGCAGGTTGAAGCCTATGGCAACGCTGATTTCGAAGAAGAAAATCAGGGATTCGTTAAACGGTTTCGGGAATACTTCCCGGAGTTTGCACAGGGGATGGTTCTGGATCTTGGGTGTGGTCCAGGTGATATCCCCATCCGGTTCGCCAAGCTGTATCCCGATTGCCGAGTCATCGGGATCGACGCTTCTGCGCCGATGATTCAGCTCGGAGAACAGGCGGTGCAGCAGGCCGGTTTGACGGATCGCATTACGCTGCGCTGCGAACGATATGAAGAGGTGGCCGGTGCGAGAATTGCCGATGCAGCCATTTCCAATAGCCTCCTGCATCATCTGCCGAACCCACTTCAGTTCTGGCAGAAGCTCCGGCAGCTAGTGAAACCAGGAGCGCCGGTGCTGGTCATGGATTTGCTTCGTCCCGAATCACCGGAAGCGGCACAAGCTATTGTCGATCAATATGCCGCCAATGAACCGGACATTCTGCGCCGGGACTTCTACAATTCCCTGCTCGCCGCCTTCACCGAGGATGAAATCGGCTCCCAGCTCGCCCGTATGAATCTCACCAGGTTGTTGATCGACATTCCGGATGACCGGCATTGGGTGGTCGGGGGGATCATTTATTGAGGGGTATATGCGAGAAGATCTATCGGCCGCTTTGAGAGGACAATTGCGTGATTGGTGGACCTTAGTGGGTGGCTTCATCTTCATCGCAGTCGTTTTTATCGGATGTGGCGAGAGAGAAAACTTTCTTGAAATCGAGATGCCGACGGATCTTCGGAGCATCGAACAGGCATCATCTTCAGATGGGTCGGTAAGTAC
>JAHBWR010000092.1 GCA_019636875.1 Nitrospira sp. | reverse complement strand
CGCGCGGGCGACCTGGCCGGCACTGATATCGATGGCCTGCACGGCACCAGCAGGTCCCACCTGCTCCGCAAGGTAGAAGGCCGGGATGCCGTGGCCGGAGGCGATATCGAGGATTCTCAGACCTGGACGAAGATCGAGATGTTGCAACAACGATTCCGCAAAGGGCGTGGACCAATAATCATGCTTGGGAAGGGGCCAGCGGGGTCTGTGGGTGTTCATGAAACAAGGGGCATCATGGCGCTGAGACCAGTGCACTGGAAACGATTGCTCGAGCCTCTTCCTGAATCTTTTTTAGATGTTCCTTCCCTTTGAAACTCTCCGCATACAGTTTGTACACATCCTCCGTGCCTGATGGTCTCGCGGCGAACCAGCCATTTGCAGTCACGACCTTCAGGCCGCCGATCGCTGCTCCGTTACCAGGAGCCTTTGTGAGCATCGAGACGATCTTGTCACCGGCCAACTCCTTGGCCGTGACTTGATCTGGTGAGAGCTTCGAGAGAATGGTTTTCTGCTCGGGTGTGGCTGGTGCATCGATCCGTTCATAGACCGGCTCGCCCAGCTCATGAGTTAGGTCTCGATAGAGTTGGGCCGGATCTTTTCCAGTCTTGGCCATCATCTCTGCAGCCAACAGGTCCATGATGATGCCATCTTTGTCCGTGGACCACACGGTGCCATCACGTCGTAAAAACGACGCGCCGGCACTTTCTTCGCCGCCGAAGCCGAGTGACCCGTCAAGCAGGCCGCTCACAAACCACTTGAAGCCCACGGGTACTTCCACCAACTTCCGGGTCAGTTTGGCCGCGACTCGGTCGATCAGGCTGCTGCTGACTAATGTCTTGCCGATACCGGCATCTGGCTTCCAGTTGGGACGGTTGGCGAAGAGATAGGCAATCGAGACGGCTAGATAGTGATTAGGGTTCATCAAGCCTGAACGGGTGACGATGCCGTGGCGGTCGTTGTCGGCATCATTGCCGAAGGCGACGTCGAAGCGATCCTTTAACGCAATGAGATTCGCCATTGCATAGGGAGATGAACAGTCCATGCGGATCTTGCCGTCCCAATCCAACGGCATGAACCGAAATGTCGGATCGACGGTTGGGTTCACATTCTCGATATGCAACCCGTATCGCTCGGCTATCGGCTGCCAGTAGGCCACACCGGACCCACCGAGCGGATCGATCCCTAGCTTGAGATTGGCTGATTTAATGAGGTCCACCTCGATGATTGTGGCTAAATCGTCTACGTAGGCGTCAATGTAGGCATGCAAATGGGTTGTCGAAGCCTGCCGGGCTTGCCTGATCGGAAGCCGGTTACATTCCCGGAGGTTATTCGTCAAAAGACTATTCGCCCTCTCTTCAATCCACTTGGTGACCTGGGTGTCGGCCGGCCCTCCGTGAGGCGGATTGTACTTAATGCCGCCGTCTTCTGGTGGATTGTGCGACGGGGTTATGACGATGCCATCGGCCAGGCCTGAGGTTCGTCCATGATTGTAGGTGAGAATCGCATGGGAGATAACTGGAGTCGGTGTATAGCCGTCGTTGTGATCGATCATGACGTCGACGCCATTCGCAGCGAGAACTTCGAGAGCAGTCACGAAGGCCGGATCCGATAGTGCGTGAGTATCCTTGCCTAGATACAGTGGTCCGGTGGTGTGCTGAGTCGTTCGGTATTCGCAGACTGCTTGGGTAATGGCGACGATATGACTCTCATTGAAGCTGCGTTTCAGGGGGGAACCTCGATGGCCTGACGTGCCGAATGCAACACGTTGTCCTCGATCCGAGGTGTCCGGTTTCTCGGTCGCATACAACGATACGAGCTTCCCTATGTCAGCGAGGGTTGACGAGGGGGCGGGCTGTCCTGCGTGTGAATGAAGACTCATACGCACACGTGTAGATCGATCATTCGGTCGTTGTCAACTCTTAAAGGGCAGGGGACAGCCGAATGGAGTCGTTCGTTTGACTGCAAGAAGATTACAGTGATGCGCTTGCGTCAGGCGGGTCGTATGAAAACCGTAGCGTTCGTATCAAAGCCAACGGTGATCGATGAAGCCGTTCGTTGAAAAAGCCTTTGTAGATCGGTGAGTTGATAGATTTCATATGATTGATCCGGTAAGATGCCGAAGAGAACTGTAGGTAGTATCGAGGGGGGTGGTGTGTCTCGTTTTCGACTCGGCTTGTTGATTGCACTCAGCCTGGTGGTATTAGGGGGTACCTTTCTTGCCTTCTCACGAGAGTTGACCGGTGAAGACTATCTTAAGGACTTTGTTCTGGAACAACTCGAAGAGAGCCTAGGCCGAAAAATCGACGTGCATCGTGTCCGATTCGTCCTCTTTCCCAGCATTCGTACGGAACTCTTCAATATCACGATTCATGACCCGCAATCGGAACAGGAAGTGTTGACTGCAAGACGGGTCGATCTGGTTCTGCGTCTCTGGCCACTCCTGAAAAAACAAATCGTCGCCAAGCGATTGCTGATTGATGAACCGACGTTAACGCTGCGGCGGAATAAGGGTGGCCGTTGGAATATGTTCGATACGGGAGACGGTCAGACTGAAACCCACCTCGGAACGATGGACATGGTGGCCAGGACGTTCAGAATCACAGAGGCCGCTATCGAGAACGGTACGATCACGGTTGTTGATGCAGCACGGCCTGATGGAATTCGGTCGATCAAGCTCGAGCATGTGAAATGTGGTCTCGTGATACGGCCCGGCCAGGAACTTGGAGAAGTGCATGCATCGGTCAGTCATCAAGGCACACAAGGGGTCTCAGTCGTCTCGCTCAACGGCGTAGTCAAGCTAGCGGACGCTCCTGTGTCGTTGACGGGGGAGGCTGCTGCGGGAACATCGCCATTGGGGTATCAATTTGAGGGACAGATCGATGCAGCTGATCTGAAGATTCGTGACGCGGCAGACTTCCTAGGACCTCGACCTGTTTCTGATCAACTCCAGGGTGCGTTGAACCTCAAGAGTATGGTTCGAGTCATGCCGGGAGTCGCCGGATACGACATGGTGTTATCCGAGATGACCGCGAGGGTAAGCGACATTGTTCTGACAGGCCACGCGAACGTGTCCGGGTTGTTGGCTCCTCAGCCCACCTTCTCTGTCACGTTCTCCAGCGCTCCGGTCGCGGTTCGCAAGCTGGTGAACACCATTCCTCCCGATTGGATTTCACCGCAACTCCCGGCTCTCTTGGCGGATCACGAGGTCGACGGTAGGGTGCAGGCGGTTCATGCGACACTAACGGGGTCCACGACGACGGGGCCGCTAGTGTCGACCACAGGGGAGTTCAATGTTCGGGAAGGGCAAGCTGTCATTGGTCGCGACCGAACATCCGTCAGAGACTTGGCGGCAGTAGTGATGGTGGAGACGGGCCGTGTACGCATCACGAAAATGAACGGCACGTACGGAGCGATGCGCCTGACCGACGGCAAGGCCGACGTGTCATTTCTTGAGAAAGGCCCAACGCTGTCGTTGGAAGTGACAGGAGAAATGGCCGCAGCGCCCTTGGTGGAATTTCTTCACAAGACCGTCACGGTGGAGCCCGTTCAAAAGATCATCGGAGGTATTCACGATCCTGAAGGAATGGCAGAGGCGACCTTTCGTCTCGTCGGTCCCTTGGATCAGGCCGAAAAGATCGTGTTTGCAGGCGGGGAAATTACGGCTCGACAGATGAGTCTCAACCATGGGGCGTTGCCGGATCGGTTAACCGGGATCCAGGGGCGGTTCATCTTGGAGGGTGGAGCCGTGCAATTTGAGCAAGTGGGTGGGCACCTTGGGAACACTGCTCTGCAAGTCCAAGGGATGATTACGGGTGGGAGGATGAGTCGCTTCCAAGATTTTGTCCTGACCGCACGAGGTGATGCGTCTCAGTTGGAGCGGCTGTTTAGATCTCCAGCTGTCGGGCAGGGGGTGTTCGAGGGAACGCTGAGCTCGACGGTGATCCTGTCAGGCTCGACCCTGAAGCCAGAGATTCGAGGCTCATTCGTATTTGATGAGGCGAAAGTGGTTCTTGGTTCACTGGAGAAACCCATAGGAGCGCATGTCACGGTGGAGGTTGATGGGATTCTGCCTCCTCAAAGCGGTGTGACATTAGATCGGGTGGAGCTCGTCTTACCCAGGATCACCATCCCTGCGAAGGGATCCATGCGCCTTGGTGATCGTTTCCTGATTAATATGGCGATCACGACAAGAAGCTTGTCGATGTCGAGCTTACCGGAATGGATTTCCAAAGCTGGGCTTGAAGCAGGTAATCTCGACCTTTCGCTTGATATTAAGGGCAAAGGAACAGACTGGAAGGCGTGGAAAGTCACGGGATGGATGGGAGTGACGAATGGGTTGATGGCTGTGAGCGGGGTCGACGGCCAGCTCCAGGATCTCTATGCTCGCATCCGGTTTGCCCGGAATGAGGTTGACCTCAAGCGGCTCTCATTCAAGCTGCAAGGCAGTGATCTTGCTCTGGAAGCCACAGTTCGAAACTGGTTAGGGAAGCCCACGATTGCCGGTAAGATTGAATCGGACCAACTCGATTTGAGCCTTGTGATTCCCAAAGGTGAGCGATCGCCGGTGAGGGAATTCCTTGAAACTTTGGCGGAGACCAGTCAAGTCACGATGACTGCGTCTGTGGCGAGAGGGCACTACAAACAGATGAGATTTACCGGGCTGTCTGCTCGGATCAATATTCAGGATGGCGTACTTGATATCGACCGTTTGTCCGGGGCGTCGAGTCATGGTCACGTAGCTGGGCGGCTCGTGGTCCGGCTCCCTCCTAAGGCCCCAGCCGAGGTGGATCTTTCGTTTAGAGCGACCGGTGTGGAATTTGATGACCTCCTGCGACTGACGAAAACGCAGGTGCATGGCGTGTCTGGGGAAACACGCTTGAGCGGAGTGATTCGTGGGCACGGACGCAATCCCCATGGTATCTATCCTTCATTGGACGGGAAAATCGAAGTCCTATTGGAAAATGGGCGCATTCTTAAATCGAACGAGCGAGCGATATGGAAGATCATCAGCCTCCTGAACGTGCCTGCCGTATTGCAAGGGAAGGTTGATCTGGAAAAGGAAGGATTGCCATACAACCGAATTACGGCAACGGTTGGGATTCAACACGGCATGTTCCAGACCGAAAACCTAATCATTGATAGTCCGATATTACGGATCACGGCTGCCGGGAATTATGACTTACCGACTGATCAGCTGGATCTGGCCGTTGCGGTGAGCCCATTTGGATCCTATTCGCAATTTCTCAAGACCATTCCGCTCTTTGGTCGTGTGATCGCCGGAGAGCGAACGGGGCTTGCCACTGCAATGTTTACCGCGAAGGGAGCGATCGAAGATCCTGAGGTGACCTATCTCCCAGTGAAATCTTTTGCATCCGGTCTATCAGGACTAGCCGAACTTGCCGTTGATGTCCTCACCAACACCCTGACGCTTCCCATCGATCTCATGACACCCGATGGAGAAACCGAGGCGAAACCGAGAGACCTGTCGATTTCACCGGCTCCTGCCATTCCATGATCGATGTCGATCGCTAACCGAACTCTTGTTGACCGGCCTCTGCCCCCATGCTAGCATCACCTTCCGGATGCTGAAGAGGGTGGTTGGTCTTAGCTCCATACCATCAAATCCATCAGACCATCTCGCTACACAGGTTGTCGTTCCTCAGTATGGAGACCTGGCCATGCCACGAGTTTCAGTCTAATTAGGTACGACATCACTCCGCAGTCATCCTTCTATGAAACGCACCACAGCCTCTCATGCCGAAGTGGCGACACTGTTCATCGCTGCCAGTGAGTACGATTCCAATCTCTATTATGCGACACGATTCATCGCCCCTGACCCGTTCATCTATCTGGAAGCCAAAGGTGAGCGGATAATGGTCATGAGCGATCTCGAGATGGATCGCGCTAAGACTCAGGCAACCGTGGATCGTGTCCTGTCTTATTCTGAAATCGAGCGGAAGGCCAAGAAGCAAGGGATCAAACAACCGCTCACGATTGATATTGTGCACGTGGTCTTGAAAGAGCTGAAGGTCCGTCGGTTACTGGTGCCCGCCAATTTCCCTTTCATCTACGCTACCCGATTACAGGAATTAGGGTATAGCCTCAGACCGAAACGTGATCCGTTCTATGAGCAGCGTGTAATGAAAAGCGAGGAAGAAGTTCAACAGATTGAACTGTCCCAGCGCGCTACAGAAGAAGCCGTCGCCTCAGCTCACGACCTGCTCATGCGGGCAACCATCCGTGAGGGAGCGCTCTGGAGTGATGGAGCTGTCCTAACGTCCGAGCGGGTTAAGCAGCTGATCAACGTGAAGCTTATGGAACGCAACTGCGTCGCGCAGCACACGATTGTCGCGGGAGGGGAGCAGGCCTGTGATCCGCATGATGAGGGTACTGGACCGTTGCCGGCCCATCGCAGCATCATTTTTGATGTCTTCCCCCGCTCGGCCACGAGCCGCTATTTTGCAGACATGTCCCGCACCGTGATTCGTGGGACTGTCCTGCCTGAGTTGAAACGGCTGTACAGCATTGTGAAGGATGCCCAAGAAGAGGCGATCACAAAGATCAAGGACGGTGCCGATGGGGTCAAGATTCATCAAGGTATCTGCTCGCGTTTCGAAAAGGCCGGATACAAGACCGGTTTGATCAACGGACGGATGCAGGGCTATTTTCATGGCACGGGCCATGGGGTAGGACTCGATATACACGAAGCGCCACGCATCAGCCGAACTGGGTCACTTCTTCAGGAAGGCCACGTTGTCACCGTTGAACCAGGGTTGTACTACCCCGGACTGGGAGCCGTACGAATCGAGGACATGGTCTTGGTTACGAAGGATGGCTGCCGCAACCTTACCAACTTCCCTAAGGTGTTTGAACTCGACTAACAATAGACTTCCCATGTGGTTAGCTGAATAGAAGTTCTCCCTCCGTCCGCTTCGTGATTCACGCGTTGGTATTCTGTCGTATTCTCGGCGGGGTCTGTGTGACTATGCCGAATCGAAGAGATTGCTACCATGCCTCTGTCGGAAGTTGTCGACTTCATCGATCATGCAAGAATCAGAAAAACAGTAGCGTGATTGCGTCTGATCGGCGATATACAAGGTAGGCGGGTATCATTCTAGGGGCGTATCTATGGAGCAACGAAAGGAACCTCGGTTCCCAGTTGAGTTTGGAAGTTCATTCAGTTCGGCGAACGTTATATCTGGCGATGGCACTGTCAACGATCTTTCCGTCCGAGGCTGCCGTGTCTTCAGCCTAGTTGAAGTGAAGCCTGGGACGGCCCTCCAGTTGCGGATCCATACGGTTGATCACGAACCGCCCATCCACATTTCCCAGGCTGTGGTGCGCTGGTGTCGAACTGGGAATTTCGGGTGTGAATTCGTCAACCTTAGTCCTGATGAGTGGGCCAGGCTCCACCACATGATCAGAGACTTGAAGGTGCATCCGTTTCAGCGAGATCAGGAAGACACCGAAGTCACCTGATTCTGTTGGCTATGCTCCTCGTCGAGTAACCCTCCACGACACTCTGCCGACCTAGGGAAATGGGGTGTCCAACACGTAATACAGGTGTGTGTTGAGCTTCAGATCGCGCGGTGAGGATGGGGAGTTGACGTACTAGGCTGCTTGGGCCGCTCGTCGCTTTGCGACCTGCCCTAGAATGTCGAGAGCAGCAATGCGGTAGGCTTCAGCATAGGTCGGAAAATTGAAGATGTTATCGATAAACGATTCAATCGTAGCAGAACTTTGAAGAGCCAATTGCCCGATATGGACCAGCTCTGTTGCGGAATCTCCGACAACCTGGATACCTAGAAGATGCTCACCTTCAGGATCAGCGACCATCTTCAATAACCCATGACCGGCTCCTGAGATTTGGGCGCGAGCCACTTCTTCAAACTTCGCTCGCCCGATCAGAGGGTCTTTATATCGCTCCCGAGCGCTCTTCTCGTCGAGACCGATGCTGGCCATTTCAGGAATTGTGTAGATACCCATGGGGATCGTTGACGCAGCATCGCCGACTGGGAGGTTCAAGGCGTGGCGAACGGCGCGCCGGCCTTCTTCCATCGCCTTTGAGGCGAGAGCGGGGCCCACAGCCATATCGCCGACCGCATAAATGTGGGCGATATCCGTCTGGCAGTATTGATTTGTGGGTATGAGGCCTTTCTCAGAAACTGAGATATTCGCTGCCGAAAGATTTAAGTCTTCGACGTTCGATTGGCGACCGAGGGCGACGAGCATTTTCTCGCTCTTGATTGTAGTCCCGTCACTCAATCGGGTGACGACATGGGCCACATTGTCCCAGCACACCTCCGCAATCTCCTTTCCCCCGAGGTATCGGCCTCCTTGGTATTCGAAACTTTGCACGAACTGTTTGACAAGTTCGCGATCCATGAATTCCAGAGGGTACTGAGCACGGTCGATCAAGGTGACTTCCACCCCAAGCAGGGAAAAAATTGACCCATACTCACACGCAATCACTCCACCACCGAGGACTGTCAAAGATTGTGGGAGGTACATCATGGAAAGGAGGGAATCACTGTCCAGAATGTGTTCATGGTCGATAGGAATCTCTTTGGGGGCTCTGGGGCGTGATCCGGTGGCGATGACGATGGTATCGGCCGTGAGTTGTTGCCGTGCCCCGTCGACGGTTTGCATCTCAATGATATGCTCGCTCAGGAAGTGGGCCCGTCCATGAAGCAAGGAAATACCGTTCCGCCGGAGCTGTTGACTCATGAAGGAGTCATGAGCTCGAACAACATTTTCGAGCCGACTCAAGAGCGTTGCAATCTGAGTGTCGGGTTTGAGGGTAAATTGGAGAGCCTCACCCGCCCGCTTGAGTTGATCGAGATGAAGCGCACTTTCCCGTAACGTCTTACTGGGAATCGTCCCTCGATACACGCAACTCCCGCCAATGCCTCGTTCTCGTTCGATTAAGGCGACACGTTTGCCGGCCTTAGCGCCTTGGACTGCCGCTTTTTGGCCGGCTGGACCGGCTCCGATAACGATGATGTCGTATGTCACGGATGGACTCATAAGTTGAGTGCGTTCACGACCGCCAGTACATGGTCTTTCATGGTGAGTAGCTGATCGATGTCGTTAGGATAAAGATTCAACTCAGCGAAGACTGATTCGGCGCGAAGCGTCTCATCAGGCATCTCCTCGGGTGTGAGGACGTGACTTGCAAGTCGGTCGGAGGTGCATGTGAGCAGACATTCCTGCCGAAAGGAATCAGCATGATCATAATCGTCATAGTATTGGATTGCCGTTGCGACTTGTTTTGGCAAACCCCATTTCTCTGCAATGAGAGTACCGACGCGAGAATGGTAACCGTCGATCCATCCGTGCAAGACCGGCTTTTCAATCGTGAGACGCTGGGTTTGTGCGAGCGCCGTTGCAGTTTGTAGGACAACTGGCTTCCCGATTTCGTGCAACAGACCGCAGAGATAGGCACTTTCGACGTTGACACGTCTGAGTCTGGCCACTTCCTTTGCGAAAGCACCACTCGCTAGAGAGTGACGCCAGAGTCGCTTCACCTCATCCTCATGTCCTGGAACTTTAAACGCACCAGATTTGAGTGAAGCGGTAAAGGCAATCTCTGACAACAAGGTCATCCCTAACATGGCTACCGCGTGTTGAAGCGAGACGACGGGGCTACGAGGCATATAAGCTGGAGAGTTGGCGATCCGCAACACATGTGCAGCCAGGGCTTGGTCCTGGTGAATCAAGGCCGAAAGCTTGGCCGCATCAGCGGCTGGATCTGATGCCAATGCCATCACTTGACTGGCGGCTTGTGGAAGGAGGGGGAGTTCAATCTCTCCGGTCTCAATTTTCTGAACCAACGACTGTTCAAGCCGTTCAACCGAGGAGGATGCAGATCCCAATTCCGATGCCATAGCAACGAGCCTCTCGAATGCGAGTAGTTCGGTTACGACTACCCTTCTCGGTTGATTGGGGGAGAAAGTTTAGGGGTCGTGACTTTAGGAAGGTGGCAGACTATACTCCATCGTCTTTGCGAGGAACGTATGAATCGAAGTCAGTTGATCACAGGTGCGGCATGGGTGATAGGTGCTTGGTTGGCCCCGATGTCCGGTATGGCCGCTGAATCCGCCGTGAGTGCCGAAAAGGTGGTGAAGGAGGCCCAAGAAACAATCGAGGCGACCAGGCAGTACACCGCTCAGCAAAAGGAGACGTTCCAACGAAAGGCGCAAGAAGAACTGGCAGTCATGCAGCAGCAGATTTTGGAGCTGCGGGCAAAGGTCGAGAAAGCCTCGGATGCTACTCGGGCAGACCTTCAACAGTCGCTCAACGAGTTGGAGAAGAAAAAGGACGGAGTGAGAGAAAAGCTGGACGAACTCAAGCACACAACGGATGCCAAGTGGCATGAGGTCCGGGAAAGGATGAACAGCGCTCTTGATGAAGTGAAACGCTCATATCGGAGATTGCTCGCTCATTTACCGTGATTGCCAAGGGAGAGGAGCATTAGCGATGAACGTAGTCACGCTTGCAGACTTGCAACAGTTCAGCAGTGAGAAGATGAAGAAGAATAATATCTTTCAAACAGAGCGATTCTTCTGTGATATTTATTGCTTCGAGCCAGGACAAGACCAAAAAGGGCATGTCCATCGTGATCAAGATAAGGTGTATATCGTGTTGGAGGGGCAAGGAACGTTTCAAGTCGGTGCCGAGCAGCGAGTCCTTGTTGCGGGGCAAGGCACTATGGCTTCAGCGGGGGAAGAACATGGCGTGAAAAACCATACAAGCGAGCGACTCAAGGTGTTGGTATTCGTCGCTCCAAACCCAAGCTGATGGAGGAGAGCACTCTCAGCCAATAGCAAAAAGGGGGGCGGGCATGACGCCCGCTCCCCCTTTTCGTGTACCAGGCTGACAAGGACCTGTTCCACCTAACAACTGTCACTCCTCAGGGCTTGTAGCAGGATCGGTCGGCTGGTTTCCCATCGTGTGAGAACTGGTTTTCGTATGCCATCACCTGCCAGATCTGCTCTTCGGACAGGAGTCCTTTATTGCCCTTCATCTTGGTTTTGGGGATTCCCTCTGAGATGCGCCAGAACCAGTAGGCATCCGAGAATCTGCAGACAATTTTTGGATCACGAAGGTCTCGAGCACCCTTTTTCTTTGGTTTGCCATCATCCCCGTGGCAACTACTGCAGTTGACATCGGTCTTGAACTCGCCTCGATAAATCTTTCCACCCTCCGCAATGGCTTTTGGATCCGTCCAACCACCGGCCGGCATTTTTTTGTCAGCGTACTCAGGTGGAACCGGAGCCAACGGAGGCTCGTCAGCAAAGGAAACCCCTCCGGAAAGCATTAGGGCACATCCCATCACCAAAACAGAAGCGCTTACGGTTCTTCGCATTCGTCCCTCCTATTTAGTTGTAATGAACGTTTGCCTCTTTGTTTACTCGACCGAGTCTAAATTTCACCAAGCACTATACCATACTCAATTTCATGGAAAAATGAAAAGGTACTATCGGGGTTATGCTTTCTTATGGGCGAATTTGATTAGCCTGAAACCATTACTGTGCGGTCTCGCACATGATTGTTCTGGTTTTGAATATCGATGAGTTTCCCAATGAATTCGACTGGTGAACCATGTCCTCATTGCGCGGTAAAGCAAATTCCAGGAGTCTATCTGAAAGACGGCTGATGGTACTCTCAGAAGCCTCGGCCAGAATATTCGATCAAACGCGTGATGGGGCCTCACGCAACCTGGTTATTTGACCAATTGCTTCGCTGTCTCAACAATGGACCGTACTCCGATACCATAATGATCCACCAGTTCTTCCGGTTTCCCGCTATGGGGGATTTCACGAACAGCCAGTTTATGGACTTTGAGGCCCTCAGTTGCAACAGCACTCAAGACAGCATCACCGAGTCCTCCGTGGGCGTAGTGATCCTCCACGGTAAGGATTCGGCCTTGCGTGGATCGCCCACTGTCCAATAGCGTATTCCTATCGATAGGCGCGATACTGTACAGATCGATCACACGAATCGAGATGCCGACTGCCTTCAATTGGTCATAAGCTTTCAGCGCTTCATGTAGAGTCACGCCCGCGGCAACGATCGTGAGGACATCGGATGAGCTTTGTCGAAGAATCTTACTGCCTCCGATGTGGAATTCTTCTCCCGGGCCATAGAGAACAGGGCACTTGGGCCTTCCGGCACGGACATAAACCATCCCCTTGTGATTGGCAGCTGCGTTGACCAAATGATAGGTTGAGTTCCCATCAGACGGGTAGAGTACCGTGACGTTAGGTTGAGCCGCCATCATGGCGATGTCCTCTAAACCCATTTGGGACGGTCCATCTTCGCCAATGCTCACGCCGACATGGGTTCCAACCAGCTTAATATTTGATCCACTGATTGCGGCCATTCGGATGAAATCGTAGGCACGACTCAGAAAGCATGCGAACGTGGCTGCGAAGGGGATCTTGCCGCATGCGGCCAGGCCGGCGGCTGCGCCGACCATATTTTGTTCTGCGATAAAGTTTTCAAAAAACCGATTCGAAAACTTCTTGCCGAATTTATCACTGTACGTGGAGTTCTTCACATCGGCATCAAGGGCGACGACAAGGGGGTTCACGGAGCCTAGCGCCTCGAGCGCGATTCCGAACGCCTCTCGTGTGGCGACGGATTCCCCGATCTTGTATGGGGCTGGCGGCATGACGCCGATCGACCGAGAAGGAATGGAACTGGGTGATGGTCTTGCGATGTGAGGCGTCGAGCCGTTAGGAATTAATTCCTTAGTAAGTTCGTCGAGCGCCTTCTGCGTCTCTTCCCCCTTCTTGAGCGGCTTGCCATGCCAGTCAGGTTTGTTTTCAATGAACGAAATGCCCCTTCCTTTATAGGTTTGGGCGAGCAGCACGGTCGGTCTTCCTTTGGTTTGAGCTGCTTCGTCGAAAGCTCTGAGTATGGCATTGAAGTCATGGCCATCGATGACGATCGCGTGCCAGCCGAATCCGCTCCAGCGGGAACGGTACGCCTCCATATCGTGTTGCAGCATCGTAGCGTCACTTTGGCCGAGTCGGTTCACGTCAATAATGGCACACAAATTATCCAACTCGTACTGGCGCGCAATTTCGACGGCTTCCCAAACCGACCCTTCGACCGATTCCCCATCTCCCAGGAGGACATAGGTTCGGTAGTTGAGTGCATCGACGAACTTTGCGTTTAATGCGATGCCGACACCGACGGGCAGTCCTTGCCCTAGTGAGCCGGTTGCCATATCGACAAATGGCAAGCGCGGGGTTGGGTGGCCTTCCAAATCCGATGCCAGGGTGCGCAATTTCAGAAGGTCGGTTGACGGGAAGAGCCCAGCTTCAGCCCACGCTGCGTACAACAATGGGGCGGCATGTCCCTTTGAAAGAATGAAGCGGTCACTGTTCGGCGCCTTCGGATTCTGTGGATCGTATCGCATGACAGAGAAGAACAGGGCGGCGACAATATCGGCCGCTGAAGCACAGCTCGAAGGATGACCGCTCCCTGCTTCGCTCGTGGCCCTCACACTATCGATTCTAAGTTGGGTTGCTTTGTTGCGCAAAGTCGCAAGTAGTTCAGAGGAAGTGACTAGACCTGCCATCGAAGATCCTTTCAGGATAGAGATCAAACGCAGTAAGTAAACTCATTGGCTATATCATACGGGCAATTGAGAAAGAAATAGCGTGTGAAGCTAGCAAATCGACCGCGGAAGGTCAATCAACAGGCCCGCCCTCTGACAACAATCAGAGGGCGGAAGAGGAGAAGCGCGGGTAGGCAGGTTTTCTCAGGTTTGTGCCGGCGGTGTGATCAGAAGTACTTCGTTCGAGCACGGGCTTTCTTCTTCACTTTCTGCTTCGCCGAAAGCGCTAATGGCAAAGAAATAAGGTGTATTGGGATCGAGGTCGGTAATTGTGGCTGGGGGATGGCCAACCCGTTGGCTTTGTTCATAGGAGCATGACCCGTACTCCCCAGGTGACTGCTTCCCGTAGTGAATAAAGTAACCCAGCACGTTGGGGTCGGTGGATGGATCCCAGGTCAATTGAGCTGTGACTCCTGTCGGGGTAGGAGTCAGTGTGATTTCGGGGTTGTCCTCTTCAGCAGGGTCAGCGACATTCGCGAAAAGTTCAGAATCTTCAGCTTCCTGTCCAGGTAAGCCCATTGCCTGATCGTCATCCGTTGACAACTCCGTCGCACTCGAATCACGATTCGACTCGTCCCCGTTTTCTACCGGCGCTTGATCATCACCTGGA
>JAHBWR010000091.1 GCA_019636875.1 Nitrospira sp. | reverse complement strand
GTCCACACATTGCGGAGATGTGTTCTGAAAAGCCGGTCGAACTCCGGTTTGAAGTCGGTGCCGAAATCGTCCCCGTACCACCAGAACCAGTCGCTGCCCTCGGCGGCGTACAGCTCCTGCCACGCAGCCTGTGCACGATCGGGAGGAAGGTTGGAGGTTTCCTCCGCGAGCTTTGCACGGGTGTGGCTCAGCAGGTCCCATCCACGATTATCCTCATCGTGCCCGATCCAGATTTTGTAGTCAGCATTGATCCACGAGCCGGAGTGGAGACAAGGAAGGTGCTGAGGCGGGGGAGTCGAGGCGATGGCTTCGGATATCGTGGAGGTTTGAGTGGTACTCTGCCCAGCTTGGTCCACATCTTGATTGGTGAAGGCTTGGTAGAGGAGTGACAGAAACCGTTCGCCTCCGTCGTGATAATGTTCCCACGGGTTTTCCCCATCCAAAATGATCGGGACGATGACGTGATCCAGCGGCGTGTCCTGCGCGATGTGGCGCAGCCGACGGAGAACATCCTCAGCTGCAGATTCTGCGGTCGTCTTATGGTAAATAAATCCAAAGGCATCGGAGATGTCACGGTCACGAAAGAGGATGGTCAGCGATTGTTCAGCCGGTCCAACCTGATAGGGTTGATACAGCGCGGACTGCCGATGCCATGGTTGTTGGCACATCGCCAGAGAGCGGGCGAGGATACCTTCATCGGTCGCCAGCCAGCGAAGGCCGGTTTGGAAGACAAGAGGGAGCAATTCCGGGCAGACGGATCCCTCTGAAGGCCAGAGGCCTTGGGGAGGACGACCGAATGTCGATCGATGGAACTCCACCGCCTGCCGAAGTTGGGCTTCCGCATCCTCGCGCGCTCGAAAGCGAGCCGGCAGGGGAAGATCCGGCCTCGCGCGCCGGTTGATATCCGTATCGATCACGAGTGGAAGGATGGGGTGAAAAAACGGCGTCGTGGTCAGCTCGATCTGCCCACCCTCCATGAGGTTCCGGTAGAGAGGAACAATCTCTTGCACGGCGAGCCGTTGAATCGATAACACCTCATGTTTGTCCTCTTCGGTGAAGCCTCGATTTTTCTGGCGTAATGTGGCCAATCGGGGATATCGTCGAATGGTGCCGTATCCGAACCAGGCCAGGTTGTGCCAGACTTGCAGGTCCAACAGCTCCTGCGTGGAAAACTGACAGGCGATGCGACGAAGATCATGCTCATGGAGATCCAAGCCTCGTTTCACCAGCAGTTCATGGTATCGTGGGTAAGATTGGACCATCGTCGCCCAATTGGCGGAAAAGAAGTGACGGACCAGAAACGCTTTTTCTTCCACCGTCAGGTTCGCCGCTGGTCGTTGGGCATGTTCGAGAAAAAGGTCGCGAACCTTGCCGTTGCCGATTTCTTCCAACTGTAAGAGGAGTGACGGAGTAAAATTGAAGGTAGCGTGCACCTCAGGGAATTGGTCCATGAGGTAGGCCATATCGTAATACGCCTTCGTCGCATGCAGGCGGACCCAGGGCATACTGGCTGAGCCAGCCAGCGGGTCGGTGTAGTACGGCTGGTGCATATGCCAGAAAAAACACACGTGGATCTGTTTCATCGGCAGGGCGCTCCCTTCACCGGGGAAGTATGTCATAGGGGGCGTGAGCGGGCAATCAGCGGGCCGGTTTGAGTCCTGTCGTCATACAAACGATTTTAGAGGAACTGCAATGCTGTCGTTGCTTCGATACTGGGGACCGGTGTGTGCCTATGCCGGATTGATCTTTTATCTGTCTGCTCAGTCTCACCCCGAGGAGAATCTGCCCGATTTCGTGTTCGATCTAAGCGACAAGGTCGTGCATGCCATTGAGTATGCGGTGCTTGGTCTGTTGTGTTATCGGGCCCTTCGTGGCGGATCCAGCGATTCGTGGCGGCAACAGGCGATTCCTATGGCCATTCTGTTGGCGTCGGTCTATGGGGCCAGTGACGAAGTTCACCAAGCATTTGTTCCGTTTCGAGAGTCGAGTTGGCTCGATTGGGTCGCCGATACGGTTGGCGCTGCAATCGGTGTTCTTGCCATGCACCGAACGGTCAATTTCAGGCCGGCTGACTCGATTCCAGAACCATAGCAGTCTGCTGAAAAAATTGGTTTGTGCGCTTCGAAGGGCTCAGCACGAACGGAAATCATCAGTACGTTGAATAACCACTCCGTTCGTCCTGAGGTTCTCGAAGCCTGTGGTGAGTTCATCGAACCGTATGAACGGAGGGTTTTTCAGCAGAATGCTGGCCATACCTCGACCGAATGCGGTGTCTTCGTGACAAGTTCTCGGGTGCTCGGTATAATCCCTCAGCTATGGCGACCGTAAATCCCGCATCCTCCACATCTTCATTGCCTCCTCCGGATCACGCACTCGTCGCTCAGAAGATGAAGGCCCATCTTTCTCCAAACTTGGAGTTGAAGGAGCTGAGTGCGTTGCCAGGAGATGCGTCCAATCGGCGGTACTACCGCGCCAGCATGACGGGAGGTTCACCACATTCTGTCATCCTGATGCAACTGGCGGAGCCGGAGGCGTTCAAGCGGTCTGAAGAGGCGGTCAGCGGAGCGGTGCATCAGATTTCCGAGCTGCCGTTCACCAATATCATGGCCCATCTTGCCAAGGCGAACGTCCCTGTTCCGACACTGTATCATTATGATCGGTCCGCTGGATTGCTGTATCTCGAAGATTTTGGAGATGTGACGTTAGCAGAAGCCGTCAGCCGTGCCGATGCCCCGAACGTAGAGTCTCGCTATAAACAAGCCATCAATGTGTTGGTACACATACAATTCGACGCAACCACTCCGGAAGACCGTGGGTGTCTCGCGTTTCATCGGAGTTTCGACGTCCCGTTGCTCATGTGGGAGTTCGACCATTTCCTGGAGTACGGGGTTGAGGCCCGTCATGGCAAGCCATTACCCGAAGGGGATGCGACGACCATTCGAAGCGAGTTCGAGCGCATTGCCCAGGTGTTGGCGTCCCAACCGCGCGTCTTCACCCATCGCGATTATCACTCGCGTAACTTGATGGTCGATGGACTGCGGCTTGGCGTGATTGATTTTCAAGATGCCTTGATGGGGCCGGCGACCTACGATTTGGCCTCGCTTCTGCGGGATGCCTACATTCAGCTCGATGAAACTCTCATCGATGACTTGGTGACCTACTATCTGGATCAACTGGAGGAGCGTCGTTTTGTCTGGGCCAACCGTGCGGCGTTTCGCCGTCTGTTCGATCTGACAAGCATTCAGCGAAATCTGAAGGCGGCCGGCCGGTTCGTCTATATTGACCGAGTCAAAGGCAACCCGAAATTTTTGTCCGATATTCCCCGTGTCTTGGGCTATGTGAAACGAAATCTTAAAAAATATCCAGAGCTGGAGACGCTTCGGAAACACATCACTCCATACGTACCGGAATTGCAGTAAGCCATGCCATGTGAAATGTTCAGCGTGAGGCGAGGACTCAGTATGGGCCCGCCCGCTATCCTCTCCAACGGCTCACCGCTAACCGCTCACGTGTTACGCGTATGAAAGCCATGATTCTCGCGGCAGGTCTTGGGACCCGCCTCAGACCCTTAACCAACACCATTCCAAAGCCGCTCTTACCGGTGGGAGGAATCCCACTCATTGTCTGGAACGTCTTACTGCTTAAACGGCATGGGTTTCGTGAGATTGTCGTGAATCTTCATCACCTCGGTCCGATGATCGAGCAGGTTCTGGGTGATGGCTCAAAATTTGGTGTTCGAATAATTTACTCACAAGAACCGGTTATCTTGGGTACAGGGGGAGGGATCAAGCAAGCCGAGCCGTATTTTTCTGGCGAACCGGTGCTGATCATGAACGGAGATACGCTCGTCGAGGTAGATCTTGGGGCAGTTTGGGAGTTCCATCAAACACGCCAAGCCGCAGCGACCTTGGTACTGCGGGAGGATGCCGACGCTGCACGATGGGGGCTCGTTGAGGTGGGAGCCGGCGATCAAATTGTGCGGATCACAGGGAAAGGGATGTTGTCGTCATCTCCGGTCATTCCCAGGATGTTCGCCGGGATTCACATCTTACAGCCGCGTCTTCTGCAGAAGGTTCCGAAGGGGGTCGCTTCTTCGATCATCGATCCGTACATTGCAGCGATTGAAAGAGGCGAACGAGTCCTCGGGTACGACTTCCATGGGTATTGGTCTGATATCGGAACCGCGGAGCGGTATGCGCAGGCGGAGAAAGATGCACGAGCCGGACTGATTCGCCTCGTTGATCGCCAGCCCTCAGAGCCGTCTACCCCACAAATTTGAACCTAAGGGCTCCTCTTGACCTGCTAGTCCTTCAGTTGCTTGAGGAGGCGGGCGAGATAGGTGCGTTGGAGTTTGAGCGACTCTGCGGCCTTGGTTTGGTTCCCCTCGGCCCGTTCCATCGCCCGAGTGATGATGTAGCGACTATGTTGCTCCATCGATTCGTGATAGGACAAATCTAAATAGGGTAGCGAGTCATCCGCTGGTTGGCGAAGACTGGCGTCGTCCGCCATCAGTGCCAACATGTCGGGCTCGATCGTATCTTTCGGGCTTAAGACGACGGCTCGGGCGATTACATTATCCAGCTCACGAATGTTTCCCGGCCATGGGTAATGGGCCAGGGTGTCGAGTGCAGCCTGGCTGAGAGTCATACCGGGCCGCTTGGCGTCCCGCGTGTGGCGATCGAGGAAGAACTGGGCCAGGGCCCGGACGTCGCCTTGTCGCTCCCGAAGCGGCGGGAGCGTCAGCGTAACAACATTGAGCCGAAAGTAAAGATCTTCCCTGAACTGTCCCGCCTTCACGGCCTGTCTCAGGTCCTTATTCGTGGCGGCGATGATGCGAATATTGACTGAAACCGTCTTCGTTCCTCCGACACGTTGGAATTCGCGGTCTTGTAGAACCCTGAGTAGTTTGGCCTGCAGTGGCAGCGACATATCGCCGATCTCATCGAGAAACACGGTTCCACCGTCGGCCATCTCCAACTTTCCCTTCTGCTGGCGATCCGCTCCGGTAAAGGCACCGCGTTCATGCCCGAACAGCTCGTTCTCCAGCAATGTCTCCGTCAACGCCACGCAATTGATGACAATGAGCGGCATGGCGGAGCGATGGCTCCATTGATGGATCGATCGTGCGAAGAGTTCTTTTCCGGTTCCGCTTTCGCCGAGGAGTAAGACGCTGGCATCCGACTTGGCGGCTCGTTGAGCCGCCTCCACGACAGACCGTACGGAGGCGCTGTTTCCCACGATGGAGGCATACCGGCCGTCGACTTCGGAACGGAGATAGGCCACTTGTCGGCGAAGTGAGTCTCGCTCCAAGGCTTTGCGGATGACGATCAGGAGATGTTCATGATCGAGTGGTTTGGTCAGGAAGTCGTACGCCCCCTCTTTGATCGCGTCCACCGCCGCTTCGATGGACCCATGGGCGGTCATCACAATGACGGGAAGGTGTTCCGACGGCTTCATTTGGGAGAGGCGCTTGAGCACGTCGAGGCCCGACAATCTCGGCAGGGTGAGATCCAGGAGGATCAACTGCGGAGACTCCTGGGTGATTTGATCCAGAGCCTGCTGTCCTTCCGCTGCCACGACCGTGTCATAGCCTGACGCGTGGAGCCGGTCTTCAAGCATCATCACGATATCGGGATCGTCATCGACGATCAGAATCTTCGCGTGCATTACCGTAACCCTTGCTTGATGGTCATGGGCATCGACGCTCAACCGTTCATGACATTGAGGACAAGACCTGTTAATGGTTTTGGGTAGAAATAGGTTGATTTGTGCGGCATACGTTCGCCTGCCGCCGCCACCGCCTGGACTTCACTGACCTTCGTGGCATTGAGCAAAAAGGCGCCGGTTCCGGTCCCTCGAGCCACCCAGTCGAGTGCTTCATGGTCGTCTTTGGTATAGAGGATGGCTTCTTGTTTCTGTTGCGTCGGGCAGAGCTTCGCCACGATCAGCTGTTGCAACAGGGAGACATCGAGCTTGGTCCGAGGCGATGCCTTGAAAGAAGGACGATAGACCGTCTTCAGCGTAAGCAGGATGTACCTGTCGTCGCCCTGTCGAGTGAGTCCGAATACCGGCACCTGCTGACCTTCCGTTCTCAAGGCGGTTAGGAACTGCTGACGGACTTGAGCTTGATCGGCGGGGGAAAAGGGAAACTCTCGGAAGTCGAATGCTTCTCCGAGCAACTTGGCGATCTGATCGGAAGGCATGAGTGGAGTGGTTGCCACTCGATGCGTTGGCAACACCGTCAATCCTGGATCTTCAAGCGGCGTGAGCAACATCATGACCGAGTCATATGGCTGGAGCTCGGTGGGAGCGCCCGGCTGCTGCCGACGCAGCTTTTGATAATTCAGCGCTGTTTCATAGCGATGGTGACCATCTGCAATGAACAGTGGTTTACTTTGCATGAGGTCGGAGATCTGTTTCAGAACAGTCTCATCGGTCACCACCCAGAGGCATTCGCGACAGTCCGCATCATCTTGGAAGTCATACTGCGCCGGCTTTCCCTTGGTCGCCGTTTCAAGCAGTCGGATGACGGCGCCGCCGGGATCGGAATAGAGAGACCAGATCGGGCTGAAGTTCGCGTGACAGGCTTCAATGAGGTTCAACCGGTCTGTTTTGGCGGCGGCACGAGTGTTCTCATGCGGATAGATATGTCCGGAGTCCAATGCTTCGAGCTTGGCCAGGGCAAGAAATCCTCGGAGCACTTTGCTCGGCGCGCCAGGTGCCGAGTACGGCGGACGGTACTCAATCGTATGATAGTAGACGGCAGGTTGCGTCTCTCGCTTGAGGACACCCTCTTTGATCCAGGATTGGAGTGCTACGGCCGCGCGACTGTATCGGTTATGGGCTGGGCTGTCACCGGTCTGGTCTAACCCCAACTCCATGCGGATGATATTGTGAGGGTGTCGATCATGCAGCCGCTGTTGCCCTTCTGCATCGATGATGTCATACGGCGGGGCCACGACATCCTTGATCGAGCCGACAAGGGCCTGGTCGTACCGCATACCCTGAAACGGAAAAATCTGTGACATGAACAACCTCTTGGCTGTGTCGTGATGGCGACGACGGGTTGATGGTTACAGGAGAGGACGGGGTCCTCTCTCACTCTACGCTATGCCGCCTCAACGGCCAGCGTCCTAACGGTTGGCAGGAATACACTTACCGATCGCGGGTAATCATGTAATCAGCGGCCACCGACATCGCGCGTCGTGGCGTACTATCGTCGAATTGATCGAGCTCATGCTTGGCGGCTGCGATGTAAGCCTTGGCTCGATCCATGGCATAGGTGATCGATCCGAATTCCCCCATGAGGAACAAAATGCGTTCCAAGTCGGCGGTGCTGAGCGTTCGAGTTTCCATTCGATCTTTAATCATCTGACGGTCCTGCGCCGAACAATGTTGCAGTAGATGGAGAAGCGGCAATGTGGCTTTGCCTTGCCGCAGATCTTGCCCGATTGTTTTTCCCAAGGAGGCGCCGTTCGCAATGTAATCCAGCGTGTCGTCGGCAACCTGGAACGCAATCCCGAGGTATTGGCCAAAGCGGAAGAGGGCTTGCTGTTGGGCCTCAGTCGCGTCAGCGAGAATGGCACCCATCTGACAGGCTGCGGCGATCAATCCGGCGGTCTTGTGTTCGACGATCTTAATGTACTCAACTTCCGGCATCGCAGGATTGCCGTTGTAATAGAGCTGAAGGACTTCGCCTTCGGCCATCTTGTTGCAGGCTTCAGAGATCACTTCGTTGATGCCCTGGCTCTGAAACTCGACGACATTGCACATGGCCTTGGTGTAGAGAAAATCACCGACTAGGATGCTGATCTGGTTTCCCCACACCTTCCGAGCGGTTCTTCTTCCCCTCCTGAGATCGGCCTCATCCACGACATCGTCGTGGAGCAAAGTGGCTGTGTGGATATATTCTACAATGCTGCCGAGTTGATAGTGTTCGCTACCTGGATAGCGGCAGAGGCGGGCAGACAAGAGCAAAAGCAACGGCCGGATACGCTTCCCCCCACCGCTGAGGATGTGGGCAGCCACCGTATTGACCAGGGTGACACTGGAGTCGAGATTCTTGCGCACCCGGTCTTCCAGTCCGTCCAGCTCAGCACGGTAGGCGTCCCACACGTCGGACATGCTCTGTGGCGTGGCGATGACTGGACCTTGCGTCATGCCGCGGATGGTATGGCAGCCGGGGAAATAAAGTCAAGCAAATGAAAGGGGTATAGGCCTATTGTCACCTTGACAGAGGAATGAGCCTTCCAGTAAGTTCCGATCGTGGTCATCGGCTGAGGTCCAGCCTGCGGACTATGGGGTTAATCGACCCCAGGATTCTTGCTCGCGCTCAACTCCATCCGATAGGGAAAATCTCAATATTCTCATGAGACTAGGTACATGAATACTCCAGGTTTCCCCAGTCAACAAGGGCTCTATGATCCTCGGCATGAGAAAGATTCGTGCGGGATCGGGTTTGTGGTCAATATCAAGGGGAAGAAGTCCCATGACATTGTCCGTCAAGGACTGCAAGTATTGGAGAATCTGACCCACCGTGGGGCCCAGGGTGCCGATCCCTGTACAGGAGACGGAGCTGGGATCCTCTTGCAAGTGCCGCACACCTTTTTCAAACGGGTCGCAGGGGATGCCGGTGTGCCATTGCCGGAGCTCGGTGAGTATGGGGTGGGGCAGTTATTCCTACCACCAAATGCCGAGTCCCGACGGCTGTGCGAAAAGTTGTTTGCAGAGATTATCGGTGAGGAAGGCCTCCGGTTGCTTGGCTGGCGCGACGTGCCGGTCAAGAGCGATAGTATCGGCCCGCAAGCGCGAAAGACCGAGCCGTTTATGCGGCAAATTTTCATTGCACGTGATGCACTCAACGAGGCTCAGTTCGAACGAAAACTCTATGTGACCAGAAAACGGGTGGAAAAGGCCGTCCTCGAATCGGCGATTCAAGGGCGAGAGCATTTTTACGTCTCCAGTTTATCGGCGCACACGATCGTCTATAAGGGTCTGCTCTTACCGCATCAAATGGCCGCGTATTATCAGGATCTGACCGATGAACGGATGGTGAGCGCCCTGGCGCTGGTGCATTCTCGCTTCAGCACCAATACCTTTCCGACCTGGCCGTTGGCCCACCCCTATCGGTATGTGTGTCACAACGGTGAGATCAATACCCTGAAGGGGAACGTCAATTGGATGAAAGCCCGACAAGGCCGTCTCCACTCCGATCTGTTCGGCAAAGATATGGAGAAACTGTTCCCGATCGTAACGGAAGGCCAAAGTGACTCGGCCTGTCTGGATAATACCCTCGAATTTCTGCTCCTCGGAGGCCGGTCCTTACCGCACGCCATGATGATGCTGATTCCCGAGCCATGGGTGGCGAACTCCCAGATGGATTTGGATCGCCGAGGATTTTACCAATATCACGCGGCGATGATGGAACCATGGGACGGGCCTGCTGCGGTCTGTTTTACCGACGGCAAGATGATCGGAGCCACGCTGGATCGTAATGGACTCCGTCCCTGCCGCTATCAGGTGATGACGGATGAAACGGTTGTGCTGTCGTCGGAAGCCGGTGTCTTACCGGTCCCGGCCAAGGAAATCCGTATGAAGGGACGGCTCATGCCGGGGCGGATGTTCCTCGTCGATACCGTCCAAGGCCGGATCATCGATGATGAAGAGATCAAGACCGATATGGCAAAGCGGAAACCGTACCGCAGTTGGGTGACCCAATATGGAGTGTCCCTCGATGAACTGCCTGAGCCGTTGAATGTCCCGCAGCCGGACCATCCGACGATTAGGCAGCGGCAACAGGCTTTCGGTTACACCGTCGAAGAGCTCAAAATGGTCATCACGCCGATGATCGTCAATGGTGAGGAGCCGATCTCCTCCATGGGCACCGATACCCCCTTGGCAGTACTATCCGATCGACCACAGCTCTTGTTTAAGTACTTTAAGCAGCTGTTTGCGCAAGTCACCAATCCGCCGATCGATCCGATTCGCGAGCAGCTGGTGATGTCGTTGGTCACGAATATCGGGCCGAAGCCCAATCTGATGGATGAGTCGCCGGAGTCTTGCCGTCGTATTAAGGTCCAGCAGCCGATCTTGACCAATGCCGACCTACAAAAGATCCGCGGGATGTCCGACCCCCATTTCAAGAGCAAGACCTTGCGCATGTTGTTCCGCGTGGCCGAAGGCGCCGACGGCTTGGGAGCCGCCGTCGATGAGTTGTGCCAAGAGGCGTCGTTGGCCATCAAGGAAGGGTACGAGTTCTTAATCCTGAGTGATCGCGGAGTCGATGGGGATTGGGCGCCGATTCCTAGCCTTCTGGGCATCTCTGCCGTACACCATCACCTGGTTCGGGAATGCACGAGGACAGAGGTCGGGTTGATTCTCGAAACAGGTGAGCCGCGAGATGTGCACCAATTCGCCTGCTTGATCGGCTACGGCGCCGGCACGATCAATCCGTATCTGGTATTCGAAACGCTCGTCGATATGGAACGTGACGGGTATCTTCCCGAGGGACTCGATGCGCAGACGGCGGAGGGCAAGTTTATCAAGGCCATCAATAAGGGCCTGCTGAAGATCTTTTCCAAGATGGGCATCTCGACCGTGCAATCCTATTGTGGCGCGCAAATCTTCGAGGCCATCGGGTTGAATCACGAACTGATCAATCGATACTTCACCGGTACAGCGTCGCGTGTCGAAGGAGTGGGAATTCGCGAAATCGGCGAAGAAACCTTGCGGCGACATCGCATGGCCTATGAGCCGGCTGCCATCAGACAATTGGAGTTCGGTGGGGAAGTCCATTACCGGATTCAGGGCGAACATCACAATTGGAACCCAGACACGATCTATAAACTGCAGCATGCCAGCCGGGCGAATGACGCGAAGACCTATGCGGAGTTCGCCCAACTCGTCAACGATGAAAGTCAACGACGTTCGAACCTGCGTGGGTTGCTCGAATTCAAGTTCGCGTCTCAGCCGATTCCCATCGAGGAAGTCGAGCCCGCCAAGGATATCGTCAAGCGGTTCAATACGGGCGCAATGTCGTTCGGATCCATCAGCAAGGAAGCGCATGAGACGCTGGCGATTGCCATGAATCGCCTTGGAGGAAAAAGCAACACCGGGGAAGGCGGAGAAGACCCAGAGCGCTTCAAGCCCATGCCGAACGGCGACTCGAAGAACAGTTATATCAAGCAAGTCGCCTCGGCCAGATTCGGCGTGACTGCGCACTACCTCGTCAATGCCCGCGAGTTGCAAATCAAGATGGCCCAGGGTGCGAAACCAGGGGAAGGTGGACAGTTGCCTGGGCACAAGGTGGACGAACAGATTGCACGGTTCAGATATTCGACGCCGGGCGTGCAGCTGATTTCGCCTCCACCGCACCATGACATCTATTCCATCGAAGATCTGGCGCAATTGATCTTCGATCTGAAGAACTCGAATCCGGAGGCGGGGGTTTCAGTCAAGCTTGTGGCGGAAGTCGGTGTTGGGACGGTCGCTGCCGGCGTCGCCAAGGCGCACGCGGACAAGGTCCTGATCAGTGGGGATTCCGGTGGTACCGGAGCCTCCCCATTGTCGTCGATCAAGTATGCCGGTATTCCGTGGGAATTAGGGCTGGCAGAAACCCATCAGACATTGGTGCTGAACGATCTCCGTGGCCGTATCCGTGTTGAAACGGACGGGCAGATGAAGACGGGCCGCGACGTGGTGATCGCCACGTTGCTCGGCGCAGAAGAGTATGGGTTCGCGACTGCACCCCTCATCGTTGAGGGCTGTATCATGATGCGGAAGTGCCATCTCAATACCTGCCCGGTCGGCATTGCGACGCAAGATCCCGAACTGCGAAAGAAATTCAACGGCAAGCCGGAACACATCGTCAACTATCTCTTCTTCGTTGCCGAGGAAGCCCGACAGCTCATGGCGAAGCTGGGATTCAAGACGATCAATGAGATGGTCGGCCGTGTCGATATGCTGAAAATTACGAAGGCAGTCGACCACTGGAAGGCCAAGGGGTTGGATCTCTCGCCGTTACTGGCTATGCCCGATGTCGGGCCCACCGTACCACGGTATTGCGTGCAGAAGCAGGACCATGGCCTCGACCACATTCTTGATAATGAACTGGTGAAGTTGTGTCGTCCGGCGATCGAGAAGGGTGAGAAGGTGGCGATCGAATTGCCGATTCGCAACGTGAATCGGACAACCGGTACCGTTCTCTCCAGCAAAATCGCACGAACTTACGGATCTGAAGGGCTCCCGGAAGATACGATCTCGATCAAGTTCAACGGCTCCGCAGGGCAATCGTTCGGCGCATTCCTCGCGCGAGGCATCACGCTGACGTTGGAAGGGGAGTCGAACGACTATATCGGCAAGGGGCTCTCCGGTGGAAAGATCATCGTGTACCCGCCGAAGGATGCGCTCTATGACCCAGCCGAAACCATTTTGATCGGTAACACCTCGCTCTATGGGGCGACACAGGGCGAAGCCTACTTCTATGGCCGCGCAGGTGAGCGCTTTGCTGTTCGGAATAGCGGGGCTCAGACTGTCGTGGAAGGGACAGGTGATCACGGCTGTGAATACATGACAGGCGGGGTGGTCGTGGTGCTCGGCAGGACGGGCCGCAATTTTGCGGCCGGCATGTCCGGCGGCGTGGCGTTCGTGCTCGACGAGCAGGGTAAATTCAAAGGTCGATGCAACACCGGCATGGTAGAATTGGAAACGGTCGTCACACAGGAAGATAAACAGCTTCTCCATGATCTGATCACGAAACATTTCATGTATACCGGGAGCCGGAAGGCGAAGCAGGTTCTTGATGCCTTTGATGCTACCGTGCCTAAGTTCGTCAAGGTGATGCCGGTCGATTACAAGCGCGTGATGGAAGAACGGAAACGCAAAGCCAGTGCGGTGCACTAGCTTGTGAGCGGTGAAAGGTTAGAAGTGAAGGGGTTGAAAAGAGAACGATGGGTGATCCGAAGGGTTTCATGAAATACGCCCGTGAGGGCCCGAAGCGAAAGCCGATCGAGTTGCGGGTGCTCGATTGGAAGGAGATGTACGAGCCCATCTCGGAGGAGAAGCTCAAGGTCCAAGGCGCGCGTTGCATGGATTGTGGTGTGCCGTTTTGCCAGGGCAGCACTGGGTGTCCCGTGGTCAATCTCATCCCTGAATGGAACGATCTTGTCTACCGCGGTCGCTGGAAAGATGCTCTCAAAGCGCTGCACACGACGAATAACTTTCCTGAATTCACGGGCCGGCTCTGCCCGGCACCCTGTGAAGGGGCTTGTGTGCTCGGCATCAATGAAGACCCGGTCTCCATCCGCATCATCGAGTGGAACATCGTCGATCGAGGGTTCAATGATGGAATGATTACGCCGATCCTGCCGGTCGTCAAGACGGGGAAGACGGTTGCGATCATCGGTTCCGGTCCGGCGGGTTTGGCTGCGGCACAGCAACTGGCTCGTGCCGGCCATGACGTGACGATCTTTGAAAAATCCGATCGAATCGGTGGGTTACTCCGTTACGGAATCCCTGACTTCAAAATGGAGAAATGGGTCATCGACCGCCGCTTGGAACAGATGAAGGCCGAGGGGGTGAAGTTCCAGACCGGTGTGACGGTCGGCACTGATATCACCGGCGAGCAGCTGCGCAAACAGTTCGACGCGGTAGGCCTGACGATGGGTGCTGAACAGGCGCGCGAGCTGCCGATTCCTGGCCGTGAGCTCAAGGGTGTACACCTCGCCATGGAATATCTCACCCAGCAGAACAAGCGGACGGCCGGTATTTCGGTCACCGACGAACCGATCACTGCAAAGGGGAAACGGGTGGTGATCATCGGCGGGGGTGATACGGGTTCTGACTGTCTCGGGACTGCCCACCGCCAGGGCTGTGTCGAGGCGCATCAATTCGAGTTGCTGGCGGAACCTCCACCGACCAGGGCCACGTCGACCCCCTGGCCGCTCTGGCCCATGCAGTTGCGTACCTCCCACGCGCATGAGGAAGGCTGCGATCGGCAATGGAGTGTGTCGACGACGAAGTTTTCCGGGCATGATGGCCATGTCACCAAACTGCATGCCCATCGTGTGATGTTTGAAAACGGGAAGTTCACGCCTGTTCCCAACACCGAGTTTGAAATGAATGCCGATTTGGTGCTGCTTGCCATGGGGTTCACCGGTCCGATCAAGAATGGCCTGCTCGATAATCTAGGTGTGAAATACGATGCACGTGGCGCCGTGGCAGTCGACCAGAGCTTCATGACCAGCCTCGACGGCGTCTTTGCGGGCGGCGACACGAAGCGTGGCGCCTCGCTCATCGTCTGGGCCATCGC
>JAHBWR010000090.1 GCA_019636875.1 Nitrospira sp. | reverse complement strand
GGCGAAGGCAGTATTGGACTCGGTGTGTCCCATGCCGGGATGCCTCGGTCCTTCTTCTTTCGCGGGCAATGGTTCTTTTAACCAGATGCCGAACAAGGTCACCAGCATCGTTCTCAGTCGCCCGTCTCCCTGCGACGTACCACAAGGGTAGGCCTTAGTCGGCGGGCTCCCTGCGGCCTTGCTGGATGACCCTGTTGGGCATCTGGTGATGAATCTTTGAGGTCTTAATCGGGAGCCTGCGGCCTTTCGGAGTCATGCGCGTCTTGGCGCGCGGGGGTGGGTGGGTGAGAAGGTATGACCCGTTTGAGCATCCTGTCGGTGATAGCGTAGAATGGGAGCCTATGCGAAATATTTGTAGAATACTCCTTGCTGTCGTCTTGTTGTGGCCCGGGGTGCTCTATGCGGTGGTTAGCGACGAAGCCACGCATGAGAGCGACCACGAGGAGGATGTCCTTGAGCTTCCGGAGGTGCATGTTCACGGGCTGCCGCTCAACAAAGACCAGCAATTGGGTCCGGTCGCCAGGTCCACCCCTTGGCCGGCCATTCCGGCATCGCTGACCGGTCAGGAAATCGATGATTGGATGAAGGCTCGCTTATTGGTGTCCAAGCAGGCTCAGGTAACCGTCGTTGTGCTGGAGCCATGCAAACATCGTGAGTTGACCTCCGCTGGGGTTCGCGCACTCGGCAAGTGGACCTTCGATCCTCAGATGAATGGAGACGATCCGGTGGACGGCGAGCTCACAGTCAGAATTCATTTCCGCACGCGGTAACCCTGGCCGCGATCATCAAAGCCATTGGGAAGGCAACCCCATTCGCCCAGTCATTCTTGCCTTGTCACCAAGACCTCCAGACTGCGTATGCTCGGTCACGCATACGTTCCTTCACTGTTCCGGCGCCCCAGACGGACCTTTGTAATCGACTCGCACAACGATTATCATGAGCAAGGCTGTCCCATCGTGTAAGTGGGAAGGCGAGAACCATGCAGAGTGAGATAGGTCCGTTCACACTCGAATCGTGGGCATTCTGGGCAGGAGTCGTTGCTGTAGGGATGACTGCGGCCGGTGCCTTGCTGGGGTGTGTGTTGGTGTGGCTCGCGCTTAAGGCCAATTCATTGAACGGTGAGATGAGTTCGGCTGAGGAGGTACCCCTCCGAACGCTCACCGACACGCGCTCCAATCTGAAACGATCTGCAGATTGGATCAGACAGACGGCTGTTGTATTGACAGCGGCTGGTGCGTTGTTTGGCTGCGTGTCTTGGTGGGTGTCGCTCACGGTCAGTGATGCGAAAGAAGAAGCTCGGATGCGCGTTGAATCAGACTATGCCTCAGCACTGGCTGATTTGACGGTCGCGAAGGAGCGTGCGGGTACACTGGAAGTTGAAGCGGCAGGTTTTCGTGAACGAGCCGCTCGAGCGGAAGACTTGGTCAAAGTCGCGGAGACTGAGTCAGAGGAAGCGAAGAGAGAGACTGCACTGGTGCGCAAGAAGACAGCTAAGGCATTGGCGAGTATGGAGGCGGCGAACGAGCGTGCCGCTCAAGCGGAAATTGCACTGATGAAAGTTAAAGCGCGAAGGGCCATTTCGGACCAGCAGCGCACCCGGTTACACCAAGCGTTGAAACCAATTCAAAAGGGCCCGGTAAAAATCATTGCTGTGCTGGGTGATGAGGAAGCTGGAAAGTTTGCAAAGGAAGTGTCGAGTGTTCTCAAAGATGCCGGATGGATCGATATCCATGTGAATCGTGGGGTGTTCAGCGGAGGCATCGATGGGTTCGAAATCCGAGTTCGAGACCGTGAGAAGGTTCCAGTGTTCGCTCTGCAAATGGCGAGGGCGTTCGATTCAATCGGATTTGATCCTTCACTCGTGCATGATCCATCGGTAGCGGAAGGGACAATGGAAATCATCATCGGCACGGACGGGGACTCCGGATAGACGTGTAGGTTGCTTCTGTTATTTCAGCGACACCTCGGTCTCTTGATCAGTCGTTATAAAGGCTTTTAGGGGGCGGAGTAAGAGATTGCCTGACGCTTGACGCGTTCGGGGTAAGGCTTTATCGTCGCATGCATGAGTGTGGATGAAACGCTCTTTCTAGCTATCAACGGATTGGCAGGCCAATCAGCGGCCGCGGACGACTTTTTCCTTCAGCTGGGACATCGCAGTACGCTCTATCTTCCGGGTGCCTGTGCGATCATCTATTGGATTTGGAGCAATCGGCGAGAGGCGTTACTGGGGGGGCCGGTTTTGGGAGGAGCGGTCGGGCTGACCGATTTTGTTGGCGGACAGCTCAAATGGGTTTTTGAGCGAGTTCGACCCTGCCGGGCGATCGCCGAAGCTGCCAAAATTGAGCCGAGCGGCTGCGGGGGGTTGTTCAGCTTTCCGTCCAACCATGCAGCCAACACCGCGGCGCTCGCTGCGTTCCTTCAAGTCCTCTATCCCAAGTCCGGCTGGGTCACTTGGCCGGTCGTCGCCCTCGTCGGATTTTCCCGTGTGTATATCGGTGCCCATTATGTAACCGATGTCCTTGGTGGATGGATGCTTGGGGGATTGATTGGAGGAGGGGCCGCATGGGCACTGCTCCAATGGCCGAGGTTCCGCAGCAAGTGGATGTCACCGGTGACGCGGGGTGCGGGTGCGGAAGCTCGATCGTAACGGCTAGCCTGACTTGGTCGGTCGTTCGATGGTCGCCAACAACTTCTCCCGCAGTTGATCCACATCGTACCCACGTCCAATCAAAACCAATGCGGGCTCAGGTTCATCTAACAGGGTGAGGGGTGTGATCGTGGAGTGGCCAGGGAGCGCATATTGGAATTCCTGCAGTTCAGGTTCCTTGGCAAACCGGAAATATCCTTTCGCGCGTTCCAGTTGCTTTGGGAGCGTCTTGATCCACGCTAAGAATCGCTGGCGATTCAGTGGGCCTGGCAAGGGAACCGTGGTGGCGATGGGATGGTAGGCGGCTCGTTGAGACGACGGAGGTCTGGATTTCCCAAACACCACGTTTGTTGGTTTCGTGTGTTGAGTCGAGGGATGAGAATTCAAGAGCCCTACGGCATCGAGTTTCGCGTGGGACGTTTCCCAGATGCGCGCGTAAGGGTTTTGCTCGACGATCGATGCACGGAATCCTTCCCAGTGACCAGGGACATACAGGTCTCGTTTGTTCAAGATGAGTTCATCGGCGCATCGGATGGCCTGTGTCGTCACATAGGCGCTGGAGTGGCTGTCTTCTGTCGAGACCGGATGCAAGAGTGCGATCACGCGGTCAAGCCTCGCCAACCGCGCGGTGTACGCATCCGTCACCGCATCAATCACCTCTGCGGGGTCCGCCAATCCTGAACATTCGAGAATAAGAACTTCCGATCCATGATCGCGTACGAGTTGCGCCACTCCCCAGGAGAGGTCTTCCTTCGTATCGCAACAGACGCAGCCGCCGGCCAGGTTCATCACCTGCTCGGCGAGTGTCCCGGCCCGAGGCCCATCGATACTGACGGAGCCGGCTTCATTCATCAGGACGCCGGCTCGTCGCCCCTGCGTTTTCCAATATTCAAGGAGCCGCATCAACAGGGTAGTTTTCCCCGCACCGAGCGAACCACAAAGCACATAGAACGGGATAGGCGTTGAACGCATGAAGTCCCTCAATTATGCGAGCAGTATTGTAGCGGGATTGCACTGAAACATGAAGAGTATGAGAAGCGCTCTCGCGTAGGGAGGGACTATCGAAAACTTACCCTCCAGCGAACACGGGGCGAAATCCGGCGTCCATGAGGATGTGAGCAATCGACTCACGCTGGTCGCCTTGAATTTCAATCCGCCCCTCCTTGACCGTTCCACCTACTCCACAGGTTTTCTGGATCTGTTTGGCAAGCGCTTCTTTCTCCGCCTGGCTGATTCCAACGAACCCTGTAATGACCGTGACCGTCTTGCCACCACGGTGCGCCGTCTGGCGAATGATATCCACTCGGCTACGATGCTTTTTGGAGGAGGGAGACGTCGCCGCATGGGAGTCGGTAATGGGGTGCGTTGGTGTTGCTGGTGGGAAGGGAGCATCTTTCAGTGCGGCGAACGGACTGGTCCACTTGATCGGTCCACCGTCAGTGGGAAGGCGTTTCTTCTCTTTCATTTCTTGGAATGCTCCAGGCGAAGGGTACACCGAGGTTGACGTGAGAGCAAGCAGCTGTAGAAACCGAAGAAGCTGAATCGGAGGAGGCAGAGCTAGTCATAGCCATACAGCCACGGCCTGACGGTCGATCGCATCCGAGGGGGACAATCAAGTTAATCACCGGAGGCCTAATCATGGTTGTCGTCTCAGCTCACGTAGACTACGCCCGATCTTGCGCCGGATGAGAGTTCGTAGCGTCATACCGTTTGCATAGCCGACTTGTGCGGCGATCTCATCAATGCTCCTGGTGCTTGTTTGTATGAGATGGACTGCGCGCTCGACGCGAAGGTCCTGAAAGTATGCCAAGGGAGACTTACCCACCACGGATTGTAGACGGCGTGTTAGCGTTCGTGGGCTTGTGCTGACTGCGCGAGCCGCATCATCAAGCGAGAAACCATCAGCCAATCGTCGACGTGCCCAGCGTTCAAACCGCTCGACACACGGATCCGTATGAGCAAGGTGGTCGGGAATGGCAAACGCCGCCTGTGACGGTCGTGGGTCAACGACGAGGTATCGTGCCGTCAGGGTGGCCAACGCGGGGCTGCGACGACGCACAATCCATAGAGCCAGGTCGAGATGCGCCAGTGCTGCGCCGGCGGTGACCAAGCGCGTGGCATGGACGATCATACGTGACTCGTCAAGCACGACATGGGGGTACCGCTCTCGAAAGAAAGGGGCGAGCCACCATGACGTCGTTGCATGATGTCCATCAAGGAGAGACGACTCGGCAAGCACAAACGTGCTTGTGCAGGCCGCTCCCACGAGTGTGCCGGCGGCAGACCAATCTCGCAGCAGGGCTTGCGCGTCTACAGAATCGCGGCGTTCCAGTGCCACACCCAATGTATCCGGCATTTTCGCTCCGATAGCAGGGACAAGTACAACATCGGGACGTGCCAGCCGTGTTGCTGGCAGTACTGGGACGGATAGCCCTTGGCTGGTGGAGACGCGAGGTCGGACGCCGACAATCGCCACATCGAATCGCGTCGACGATGTCCCCGTGGATTCTGCCAGTGCATTCGCCGTGCTGAAGGTATCGAGTAGGGCGGCCAATCCGGTGTCGAAGACGTCATGAAGTGTTAGGATACAAATGCGCATGGCGAGAACTGTATCATATTTGTCATTCCTGCCACTAGGCAGCCGTGGAAGGCAACGCTAGAATGCGCTCTCAACGGTTGACAACTTCAGAAAGGAAGGGACGCTATGGTACGAGTCGGACTGTTGGTGCGATTGCAAGCTAAACCAGGGAAGGAAGCCGAGGTCGCTGACTTTCTCAAAAGTGGACTGGCATTAGCCAATCAAGAGGCTGCCACGGTGGTTTGGTTTGCGTTGCGGTTGGGACCGGCGACATTCGGTATTTTTGATGCCTTTGCCGATGAGTCTGGCCGAAAAGCTCATTTGGCTGGGCAAATTGCGGCGGCTCTGATGGCCAAGGCGGCAGACCTATTAGCCGAACCACCGAAGATCGAACAGGTTGATGTGCTTGCCGCAAAGATCACACAATGAACTCGTTACAATTCATACCTCGCTACCGTGCAGAGCGGTGGCGAGTCCTTTCTGTTGTCAGGATATTTTAAAAGGGAGGGGTAACCATGAAGTGCAATGTGGGCGGAATTGAAAGGCCTCTACGGATCGGAATAGGGTTAGTGGCGGTCTTGGTCGGCCTCTTTGCCGGTCTTTCGAGTGGTATGGCAGGGGCGGCTCTTGCCGTGGGCGCAATACTCCTACTTACAGGAGCGGTGGGGTTTTGTCCGTTGTTCATGTTGTTCGGAATCAACACCTGCTCTCCGTCATCTAATGTTCCTCCGCAGTCATAGCCATACAGCCAATATGTCATGGAGGTAGCAATGTTTTTAACTGAATGAACGACTCCTCGTGGGATGAATACTTCGTCGCCCGGTTCTGCGATGAGCTGTTCATCTCCGATGGTCAGCCTAAGCTTGCCGGCGATGACGGTCACGAGTTCGTTCGTCGTATGGACGAAATCATTCCACTCTCTCCCGGGAGGATCGGTGAACAGATCGCATGAGTACCCCCGCTTCTCCCAGTTGCGGGCGATCTGTCCCTGGTCGGGAGGTGTCGGGAATTTATGCGGAGCAAGATAGGGCATGAGCACGTTACGGGGTCATATTCTCTTGCACCTGTGTAACCAGACACATCTCGGTTTCCATCATACCTCATGGATCCAATTAGATTCACGGCTGTTGTAACGAGGGACACACCCTCCGGACTGGTTGCCTGAACCAGTCAGCGAGATCGGCTGTTGTCATCTTCTTAAAAGGTATAAGGGGGAATATTGTTGTGTACGTAAGTGATAACTAAGTAGCCGACAACGGCCGTGCCAATGATAACTCCTCCGATATACAGCCAAGCCTTGTCCATAATGTCCTCCTTGGTGGTGAAGATGGAACATCAACGCATGTCCATTCTGTTTCTTTCCTACTCATGATGAACCACGAAGGGGCATACATGAACTAGGAAGATACCTTGGTTCAGCATAACGATTCCCCGGTGGCATAAATCCCCACCACACCAAAAGGAACAAGTCTGTAATTTCGATGGAGGCTACGCGGTCATTCAATATTTTCAGAATGATCGATGGTGTTCCATCGTGAGCGATGGGCTTCTTCAGATCAATACAACGGGAGGAATCACAATTGTTGGAGTATCTTTATGGGGACAGCGAGTCAACAAGAGCGATGTGCCAGGAGAGGGTTTTAGGATCAATTTGCTTCTGAAAGATGATCGAGAGTCGGGTTGCGGCAGGATATGAAACAGATGTTGCCGGTCTCGCAATGAAGATCATTCACAGTTCGTACTCACGTCAGCCGCAGATGATCGCCTCTTTGTATATTCCACATGTGGTGTGATCAGCATACCAAGCCTTTCCTCAAAACCGATCCCATCCGAACTGTGTTCTGTCTTGACACCGTGCTCTTCCTCCAGCATGATTCGCTACGCGTTCACGATTTCGACTCACGAGAAGGTATGGCCGGTCTGTTGATTGAAGGAGCCTCGTATGCCCAGGAAGTTGTCACCGCCGGAACTCATGAGGAATCTTGCCATTGGGTATTGGACGTCGCGCCTCGTGCATGTTGCGGCAAAACTTCGATTGGCCGATCTTCTGAAAGGCGGTTCGAGGACCGTTGAAGATTTGGCCTCGGCTGCTGATGTGCAACCGGTTCCTCTCTATCGTTTGCTTCGTGCACTGGCTAGCCTCGGTATCTTTGCGGAAACGAAGGGCCGGCGCTTCAAACTGACGCCCCTTGCCGCCACGCTCCAAACCGGCGTTCCCAATTCCATGCATGCCTGGGCCATGATGGTCAACGAACCGTGGATGTGGGATAGCTGGAAGGAGTTGCTTCCCGGAGTGAAGACCGGAGAGATGCCGTTTCTCAAGGCTCACGGAATGCCGATTTTTCAGTATCTGGAGCACCATCCCGAGGATTTCGAAGTGTTCGGCGAATCGATGTCCAGCCTTTCGCAGGCGGAAAACCCGGCGATCGCTGCCGCGTATAAATTCCCTACAGGTCGAACGCTGGTCGATGTCGGAGGTGGACATGGAAGCCTTCTTGCCGCGATCTTGAAGGCGAATCCTTCCTTGAAGGGAGTCTTGTTCGATCAAAGCGCTGTCATTGTCCGCGCCGAGAACGACAAGCACATCACTGCAAAAGGTATCGCTCCACGATGTCGGCTTGAATCGGGGGATTTCTTTGAAGGCGTCCCCAAAGGCGGGGACGCCTACATGATGAAGTACATTCTGCATGATTGGAACGATGACGCGTGCGTCAAGATTCTCGCCAATTGTCGAGCCGCGATGAATGAGAAAGGGAAGGTCCTGGTCGTCGACAACGTCGTGTCAACCGGGAATGACCCCAGCTGGGGAAAGTTGCTCGATATACAAATGCTGATCATCGGAGGCCGTGAACGCACGAAACAGGAATTTGCGGCATTGTTTGCGTCGGCCGGACTGAAGCTTACCCGAATTGTACCGACGAGGTGTCCGCTGAGCATCGTGGAAGGCGCCCGAGCATGATGACGTTGCAACTTCAAGACATGAACGGACTCGAGGTGCGGTTCTTCTATTTGAATAGATTGCAGAATTGTTCCGGTCCGATGGGCTCCGTCCGTTCGGACAGGACGGTGTGACATCGATCTGGTGTATGGTACTACCCTGTATCCGTGGATCATGATGGATGCGAGGGGTGCATTGAGCCTGAAGCTTGAGGAGGGCGCATGATCGCATGGTTGCTGCTCGGTGGGCTGGTGATGATAATGGCTGGAGGGTTCTTCTATCGGACACGGAGGCAGCGCCGTCGAGTCTCGTCAGGATCTCATACGGTGATGACCAAAACGACGGACGGTGAGCTTCTCCAATTTTTAGTCAGGCCGACCCGGAGATCCGGGAAAGACCTGTGAACCAGAGTAGAGCGCATTCCAGCTCAAGAGTTGTGAATTTTCTCCCCTCACGTCTAACTGTGTGGCTTGGCTGATCGGTAACGAAGAGAAGAGCCAGCCCACTCCGATCCTGTCAACTGAAAGATTCCTTCCGCGGTAAACGCTCGGTCCCTTGCTCAGCAAACATTTCAACTATGAGTGAGAGGAGGCGATGTGAAACGTTGACCCGGTGGCATCGACTTCCTTGACCTTGTACTCAACAGGGGGTTAGGCTAGCTCATAGCGAAGAGGTACATGATGGGACTTATGGTTACAAGTCTCCTCTTCCTCTCTCTCACCCTGTATGCCAGGTACCGCGGTACGTTCACCCCTTGCCGGGTAGCTCTCCCTTCCATCGGAAATCCATTTGTGACTAGTCATTTCTTCTTGTTGAAGCGCCTTGGGAACGAGCCAGGCCATCACAGAAGCTCGGCCGGTATTCAATCTGTTGCTATCGTGCTCTGTGCCGGGGATGACTCCTTGTGCTGTGTTCGGCAAGCTCGCTTCTGGACGACCATAAGCATACATCTGCGTGATCCCCAAACTGGTGGACAATTCAAAAAGGAGGGAACGTTATGCGTGAAAGATATTTCATAAACTGCGCGCCCGCCTGCTTAGCGTTTGTGCTTGTCGCGACCCCAGCCGTGGCCCACGATGCCGATCTCAGCGGGCCATATAGCCACAAGAATGTCACAGCCACGATTACGAAGATCGACTCGGGGCTGATGTACCTTGAAATTCAAGGGGCTTCCGGAGAGAAGGTGTCACCTCGATCAGTAAGCGTCAAGAAGGCGGAACGCATGGGACTGCATCAATCCAAGGTGGGGGATGAAGTGATTGTGACCTTGGATGAATCGAATGTTCTCCTGGACATTCATGACCCAAGCCGTCCTATCCACGGTCATCGCATTTTGGTTGGGAATCTGGCCTATGCGGATCCGTTTTGGGAGGTGGTTGAGCTCTTTACAAGTGATGGGTTAGAGTCGTTTTCAGTTGACGCGTTGGCAGGCAGCAAACTCGGTGCGCTTGAAGAAGGTGCTCTCGTAAGGGCGGAGTTAGACGAGACCAACACGTTGATTGATATCCATCCCTATCATCGGTAATGCGAGTGTTCAGGTGTTTCAGCCGTCATGCAGGGAGGCAACCGAGCGCGCACGGGTCTCGACGATTGTAGCAGCATCGTGAGCGCGACAGTTGATAGAATACGGTATCCCGTGCGTGTGTTGCGTAGTTCTCATTTGATCGAGATGACAGGCGGTGAGACGTGGATCTTGATTGGCAAGTCCATCAGATCGTGAGGGGTCGTCAAGGCCCGAGTTTCTGTTCTCACAGTAAGAGGCAGCAAGGGAGCGTTGTTAATGACCAAAGGTGTCTGGGTGGTGTTCGCGACGGCAATACTCGTCGTGGTAGGAAATGTTTTGGTGCTCTGGTTCCTCCTGCAATCAAATTTTAGTGCGAGAGAAGAACCGATGGAGCTTGAAGTGATGATCGCGCGGCAGCTCAGGCACCTGGCCATGCCCAAGGAGCAGAAGCAGATGGCGAACCCCGTTCCCGCCTCAGACGAGGTTCTGACGGAAGCACGGGTTCACTTTGCGGATCACTGTGCGACTTGCCATGGGAATGATGGAAAGGGCGCGACCCAGATCGGTCAGAATTTTTATCCAAGAACACCCGATTTGACTCAACCAGAGACGCAATCCTTTTCCGATGGAGAATTGTTCTACATGATCCAAAACGGCATTCGATTTACCGGCATGCCAGCATGGGGGAAGGATCGCCCCGAGGCGGATCTCGACAGTTGGAAACTGGTACACTTTATTCGCCATCTCCCACGTATTACGAGCGAGGAACTCGAGGAGATGGAGCGGTATAATCCCGTGAGTCGAATGACGCTGGAAGAGCAGGAGCAGATCGATCGTTTTCTACAAGGAGAAGTGCTTGATCCGCCATCTCCCGCACACCATCATTAACATTAACCGAGGTGGAACGTTGAGCTACATCGTGAAACGAACAAGAACACTGGTTCTGGTGATGATCCTACTCGTGCCAGGTATTGCTGCTGCGCATGGGAAAGCGAAGCATGTCTTTGGTACGATCACTGCCCTCGACACGGCTGAGATTCAGGTACTGACGAAAGAAGGAAAAACGGTCTCAATCGGCACCGTCGCCGAAACAAAGTATAAGAATAGAGGAAAGGAAGGCGGTGGGGGAGAGGACGTGCCGAAGGTGGGGGATCGAGTTGCCGTCGATGTTACGGAGAAAGACGGTAAGTTCACAGCCACTGAAGTCCAATTCTCCTCCGCTGCGAAGCTACAGAAGCCGATGAAGGACTGACGTTCACGATGGGTGAGCAGAGTTTGGATCCCTCCATGCGTTGTTCTGACCCAGGCAAATCGGGATACGTCACAGGAGAGAAAACGATGACTCCTCTTGATACGGTGAAGGAGATATATGCCCTATTCGCAGAGGGTCGAATTGAGGTGATTCTGTCTAAGCTATCCCAGAATGTGGAATGGGAGTATTCGAACTCTTCAACCTCCGTTCCGTGGCTGCAGCCAAGAAAGGGACGCGACAATGTCGTGGGGTTCTTTCAGAGTTTGGCCGCAATCGATATGAAACGCTTCGTTCCGCATACGTTTCTCGACGGTGGACAGGTCGTCGTGGTGCTGTTGGATGTTGAGTTCACGGTTCGTGCGACCGGGGCACAAGTCGTCGAAACGGACGAGATCCATGTCTGGCGATTCGATGCACAAGGTCTCGTGTCACGCTTCAAACACGGGGTCGATACCCACCGCCATCAACTAGCCATCTCCGCATCACCCGCCAACTCGTGACGGCATTCAGCTGACTGGGGAAGATAGAGTTGTGGGAATCAGACGTCAGGAGTTCCGCTGCTGCATCAGTTTGACCGAACAGTAGAGCGCATACCCCTGAGCCACCATACCAGTCACTAATAATCCCAGGGCGGTTCGGAGCCAATGGGAATCAGGGTGATCCAGCCCATACATGCCGAGTACGAACCCAAGCGCAATGGCTATGATGCCGACCGATCGTGCGATGATAGCGTTCAGACGCCAATTCTTAGGAGGGCTGGATTTGGAAGGCGGCATGGATTCACTCTACACGCGATTCAAACGAAAGATCAATTCACTCATAGATAACAACAGGTTACCGTTGATAGCAATTCCTTGTCGGATCATCATCCGGTGAATTAGTCGCGCATTGAGGCCCCATAGGCCGCGGAACCTTCACGTAGCCCTCTGCCGTATGGTTCTTTTGAAGGATCGCACCGTGCAACTCATGGCAGGATCCGGAACATGCGGGACCAGGTGGCAGTGGATTCGTGAGCGCCATGGCGGTTCCTCCGATAGGGATAAAGCGCGGATACGTCATGGTGGTTGATCCGAACGTGAGTTGTCCATGGTGAGGCGACTGTTCAACTCTGGTCGTAAAGTTCGGACGCGGCCGTTCAGGTCTGAGCACCGTTGCCCAGGTGGGATCGTCAGGCGCATAAAGAAACGCGTTGTTCCCACGATGGCATTCAGTGCAGTCCACGGTGTCAGGAGCGAAGCCCTGAACAGGATCTCGGAGAGAGGCGATGGGAACTTCAGTCGTCTCAGGATTCCAACTGGTACTTGGCGAGCTCGGGTCGTTGCTCCAAAAACAGGCGTGACCTGTAGTGGCGCTTTGACAGATAACCTGAAATGTCCCGCTACTTCTTCCCAAGGCGATGCAAGCCCCTCGCACGTCCGGTGATGCATAGGACCAGACGGTCGCGAACGAGGTGTTATCAACCGGAGTCTGGTCAAGAGAATTCGGAGTCAATAATATGGTGTGCAGATTCCCGTGGCCTCGCCATTCGGAAGAGGAGGCGGTCCAATCTGGCGGAATGGGGACGCCTTTTTCGCGACACGACTCCCTGTAATCGCCCTTGCTCACGACCGCCACAATCGCTGGATCGATGGGGGTAGGAGGTTCAGCGGTTGCTCCTTCGTTCCATGAGTCGAGGAGGGAACAGCTTACAAGAAATACACTCGCCAAGGCGAACATCGATAGTCTGAACCCCCTCGCCATGACCACATCCTTCATCTGTTCATCTCTCATCTCTTCCGCGATGGCCTCCCAATTGGGCTTCTGAATGCTACGTCGTCGGAGAAGATAGCAAGCGTCACCAATAAAGGAAAGGTCTCCTTTACGTCACAGCGACCCATGTGGGTAAGTGAGAAGAATTTGGACCGCCTTTTGGAGAAAGATGATTGACAATTTTCATCACCTAGGATACTGCTCCGTTCAAACACGTAGGAGGTAAAAAATTTCCAAAACCAACTCGATAGCACCGACTTTCACATCCATAGTTCGGTATCCACAGTTCAGTGTCTCACCGGGGGAAAAGGCAACTCACTGGCTGGTCACAAAGGAGAGGTGTTGATGAAGACACTCGTCTTAGCGAATCAGAAAGGCGGCGTGGGGAAGACCGCCATCGCCTGCCAACTTGGGTATTTTCTCGTCGAGATGCTCAAGAAACGAGTCTTGATCATCGACTTGGACCATCAGGGCAATACATCGAAAAACATCGGCACCTCAAAGCTGGCCACCATCTCGTCTGTCACCGCCGATCAACTGTTGACCGAACCGGTCACCACCATCGAAGGCGGCACCTTTGTGGTGATTCCCTCGCATGCCGACCTGCTCAAACTCGAACGGCGTGAAGAAGACCACAACCAGTTTGCGAACAATCTTCGGCTCTTCCTTAATGAGATGGACGACCGATTTGATGTGGCCATCATCGATACGAATCCCAACCCGGATATCCGGGTGCTTGCCTCACTCGTGGTGGGGGACTTCGTGCTGTCGCCGATTCAACTGAATCAAGAAGCCGTCGACGGCATCGCCGCGCTGCGGGCGCAGGTCCTGAAGATCCAAAGTACGGTGAACAAGGATCTTCGATTCATCGGGCTTCTGCCGAATCTGGTGGAGCCGACTCCATTTCAGCGAGCCAATTTCGATCAACTCTGCACGGCCTTTGCCTCGTTGTTCATTCGACTCGAGGATGGGCGGATGGCTGCCATTCCGTCGCGCACGGCCATGGCTGAAGCCCAGGCGATGGGAGCGCCGATCTGGACCCTGCAAAAAACCAGTTCACGCGAGGCCTGGTTGCATCTCAAACCGATCTTTCAAAAGGTCGCTCATACGATGGGGGTGATGGAATGAAAAAACCACTGATCGCGACGTTGGATCTCACCGCGCTTGATCGGACCGCACCAGCCCCAGATCCGGTTGCCAAAGAACGGACGGTGACGGCTGAGGTCTTAGGGCGGCCGCTTCAAATTCCAGTCAAGGACATTGAAGAGGATCCTGCTCAGCCTCGCCAAGAATTCGATGCGGCGAGCATGGACGAATTAGAGCAGAGCGTCAGAGTCCATGGGGTGAAAACGCCCATCTCGATCCGGCCCCATCCAACTGAGCAGAAGCGCTGGATTTTGAATTTTGGGGCGCGCCGGCTCAGAGCTTCAAAGGCCGTCGGCAAGACCACGATTCCGGCTTTCATCGATCGGTCGCATACCGACTATCAGCAAGTCATCGAGAACCTGCAGCGGGAAGATCTGAAGCCGCGTGAGTTGGCGATGTTTATCAAGAAAAAGATGGACGAAGGGGAGAAGCAGGCCAAGATTGCAGAACTTCTTGGAGTGAATCGATCCATGGTCACGAACCATTTGGCATTGATCGAGATGCCGGCCTGTATGGAAGAGATCTATACGACAGGACGCTGTGTCTCGGCCAAGACTCTCTACGACCTGCGGAATCTACATAAAGAATTTCCAAGAGAAGTCGAGCAGTGGAGTGGTAAGACGCAGGACATTACCAGAGCCACTGTGTCGGCATTAGCGTCAGAACTGAAGGGTCTACAAAAAGACAAAAGTACCGAGCAGAAGGCTGAGCGTGGGAGCGAAGAAAAGAAGCCGAAGCAATCCACTGCCATGCCGTCATTGATCATCATCTTTCAGCAGCGATCTGGCACCGTCGATCTTCGTCGTGCCCCGGAACAGCCACATCATCTGGTCATCAATTTTGCGGATGGGAAGCAAGAAGAAGTGCCGGCGCGGGAATGCCAGATCGAACAGATTATCTTTCAATAGATCCCTACCATTCTCCCCCTCTCCGATCCTAG
>JAHBWR010000009.1 GCA_019636875.1 Nitrospira sp. | reverse complement strand
CGATAGGGACTCTCAAATGTTTCGTTCAACGCGCGGATGGTCTTGAGCACAAGACGGTCTTGCTCCCATGGCTGCAGGTTCGGTCCCGCGGACGGGTGGGTGGCGAAGAGCTCCATGAGCGTGATCGCGTTCGTATTCAGCGACCGTCCTACGAACTCCCGTTGTGGTTCGATCGTTGTCTCCGCTAGTCCTAGATGCTTCGCCACGGCTTCGATCAGCGCGAAGTTGATCATGAAACTGTATTGCCCGCCGAACTGGCCGTAACAGGGCTTCTCAGGATCGTTCAGGACCTTGAGATCACTGGTCCCTGCGTCGAAGGCGCTGAATCCAATGGCGTCCGGAGCCAAGAGTCGTCTTGCCTCTTTGAGCGTGGCGAAGGCTCCCACATTCACCGGTACCAGCACCTCTTGGTCGATGCGTTGTAGAAACTCCACGATCGTTTTCCGATAGGGCACATCCTTCCACTCGACCTTGCGGTATTCTTTTTCCCACACCAATTCGTCGAGAAACGGCGGAAAGGTCCTGAGTACATCGAGGTCCCGAGCTTGGAACGCTCGGACGAATGCCGACCAGTCCTGAATCCTCGCATGCAGTGTTTCACTGAGGTTGGGACGAATATGTTCTTCCTCGACCTCGCCCCCATGTTTTGCCAATAGTTTGGTGGGCAAGTCGTTCCACAGTTCGTTACAGATGATGCGATCGACCGTTCCATCGGCAATCTCAGCAACATGGTCAATGGACCCACAATAGGCTTCCACCCGATCCCGATGCACCGCCAGGTCTGAGTGCGCCAGAGCACCATCTAACACCGGCCGTTCCCAATCAATCAGAACATAGTGCAGACGTGGGTAGATGAGGCCCTGTGGATCGAGTGTCTTGAGATGACTGAGGAAACAGGCGGCGAGGTTCCCGTTGCCGGGACCGAGCTCCAAAATTGTTAAACGATCGGAGGATGGTGGCTGACGACTACGATCCTGCTCTCGCTTCGTCACTCGTTCGTAGTAATCGACCGCCAGCGCATGGGCGAGCCGGAAATCTGCTGAGGCAAAGGTTTGGTAGTAGGATCGGAGTTGATCCCCTCGCAGCCCATAGAAGAGCTGGTTAAGGTGGGTCTGCCACTGATCAAGCGGCTTATAGTCTCCGACAAGCTGAGGGAGAGCATCAGCGTCTTGCAGCATGTTCTACGATCCCTCCCATGTTGGTTTCATCAAGAAGCGGTACGGCCGCCAAAATCCTAACAGATGGCTGGAAAACGCCGCAATGGGCAACTCCCTGGGTTGATTGACAGCGCCGTCTCTAGAGGTGTAGCAGACAGCCATGATGATCCGAACATCTCTGTGTGCCTGCACGCTCCTCTCAGTCTGGCTCTCATGTATTCAGGTCAGCGTGGCCGAACAGCCGCCCATCACCGAGAACGTTCCGATGTCGGAGTTCCAGAACCGCCCAGAGGAGGTTCCAACCTATGATTTCGATGCCCCTCCACAGGGCATGTTCCGTTCAATTGTCATGGCTGAGGGGTTTGAAGAACAAATGGGGCGGCATCAGTCCCACGAGATCGTACCGATCAAGCCGACTGATGAATTCGTAGCCGCTACCAAAGCCATTTATGTCGTCTTCTCGCTGCATCAACATTATCAGGCGTTTGCGGTTTTCGGACAGTGCAGGCCAGAAGGAATTCCGGGGCTCGATCCAGCTACCATCGTCGCCGAAGACGCCATGCACATCGCCTTGGAGGATGAGAGCGGCTATTTGAAATTGTCGTCACCTCCAAGCGGCTGGAAACCCGGACGGTACAAGGTGGAGATTCATGCCGGCGAGCAGGTCAACGAGATGAGCCTCATGGGCACGATGCGATTCACCGTTCTGGCCGCCAAGAAATAGCCAGACCATCACCCCTATCAATATTATTACCGTCGCTCGTTTGACCAACCTTCGACCTTCGGCTAGAATGCTGCTCTTATCAACATGCGCTCCGGTCGTTGCTGGAGCTTTTTCGTACGATGACGCTGCCTTCCAGCCCTTGGGCCTCCGTAATCATCCCCATCAAGGATGAACGAGACAATTTATCTCCACTCATCGCCAGTTTGTTGAAGGTCATGGACTCTCATGAGGCGTCGAAGTCGCGCCCGTATGAGATTATCTTTGTGGATGACGGGAGTAGCGACGGCAGCAGTGATGCACTGGACCGCTTGGCCGCCGAACATGCCTGTGTCCGCGTCTTCCACTTTGACCGTAACTACGGCAAAACCTGTGCACTTGAGGCTGGCTTTCGTCAATCACACGGTGACATTATTATCCAGATCGACGGCGACCTTCAGCAGGATACCGAAGATATTTTGAAGCTGCTTCCTTTGACCAATTCTTATGACCTGGTATGCGGATGGAGGCAACAACGGCAGGACGGATTCGTGAAGATGATCTCTTCTCGAATTGCGAACCGCGTGCGAAATATGTTCACCCATGACGGCGTCCATGATACGGGGTGCCCGCTCAAGGTCTTTCGTCGCCCAGTGCTGGAGCGCATCCGGCTGTTTGAGGGGATGCATCGATTCTTTCCGGCCCTCGCATTAATGTATGGATTCACGGTAACCGAAGTGCCCGTCAGACATTATCCCCGCATTCATGGGGTCTCCAAGTACGGGATGGGAAACCGCTTGTTCAAATCCCTCTACGATCTGATCGCCGTGCGTTGGATGCAGCAACGCGTGCTTCTGTATAAATTCCGAGGACCCGCGACGTGAATCGACCACGTGTGATATCAGCCCCTCCAACACTTCATGAGTACTGAGACAATCTGGATCGGTATCGGCTTCCTCGGCCAGGGACTCTTTTTCGGCCGTTGGGTGGTTCAATGGATCGCTTCCGAGCGAACTGCGGAGAGCCGCGTCCCCATCTCCTTCTGGTACATGAGTCTCATCGGAGGGCTGATCACGCTCACCTACGCGATTTACCGAATGGATCCGGTGTTTATCGCGGGCCAGTCGATTGGATCGGTCGTGTATATCCGAAATCTGATCCTCATTCACCGTACGGATCACACAAAGAGTGCCCCGGGACCACAAGCATGAGTGATCCAGCCACCTCCTATCACGTGGTCCCCTCTCTCCCTCACGGATAACCTAGCACTGACTCATGGACCGCCTGACCCCTCAGCCAATCCACCTTCTCCTGTTGTTGCTCTTGTCCGGTCTCCTCTTTTTTGTCGGTCTCGGCAGCATGGGTCTGACCGACCGCGATGAAGGCCGGAACGCCGAAGCAGGACGCGAAATGTTCGCCTCCGGCGATCTCGTTACACCGACCTTCAACGGCGAACTCCGCGTGGCGAAGCCGGTCTTCGTCTACTGGCTGATGACGGTGTCTTATCAGGTCTTTGGTGTCAACGAATTTGCCGCGCGCGCGCCCTCCGCCATCTTCGGCGTAGCGTTGATTGTGATGCACTACGTGTTTCTCTCTCGCCTCCGCGGCCCGACGGTCGGTCTGATGGGTGCGCTCATGTTGCTGTTAAATGTTGAAATACTGGCGCTGGGACGCATGGCTATCACCGATAGCGTGCTGATCTTCTTCACCACGATGTCGCTGTATAGTTTCTGGCTGGGGATTCACGAACAGGGGTCCGGCCGACACTGGATCTGGGGATTTTATGCAGGGATGGCCTTCGCAACCCTGACGAAGGGACCGGTGGGATTTGCCGTTCCACTGATCACCGCGCTGCTCTATCTCATTGCCACTCGGCAATGGCTGGTCTTTTGGCAAAGAGGCGTTCCCATCGCCGGCACCCTGCTCTTCCTCCTCTTGGCAGGCCCCTGGTATACCGCGATGTTTCTACTCCATGGGGATGCGTACACCTCGCAAGCCAAGGTCCACACGGTCGGTCGATTTCTTGCTCCGATGGAAGGGCATGGAGTGGGATGGTGGTTTTATTTCCCCGTTTTACTCCTGGGCTTTTACCCCTGGAGCTCATTCTTACCCGCCGCGTTCCATCGAGCCTATGCCACATGGCGGGAATCTCCTGGTCGGTTACAGGAGCGGAATGGCTTGCCTCGAACAAGCGAGCCGGCAGGATCCGGTCATGACTTGGATTGGTTCGCAGCCTTGTGGGTGATCGGAGTCTTCATCTTTTTCAGCTTGTCCTCCACCCGCCTCCCACACTATATCGGTCCGCTATTTCCTGCTTGTGCGCTCCTCGCCACTTCCTACTGGGCGCTGGGTCTGAAAGATGCTTCGGCCAAAGGACTGCGTGGATCGATTCACTTCATGATGGGAATCGGGTATCTGGTCGCCATCGGGCTTGCCAGCGCCCCATACCTCTTCCACAAATTTTCCGGGAAGATGGTCAAAGAGTTTCCCCTCGCCACCCAATTCGAACTGGGGATCGGCCCCTACCTGGCTGCGACCATGGTCGTAGCAGCCATGGGATTCATCGGCTATTTCGGTCTCAACGATATCAAGCGCCACCTCACTTTTGGCGTAGCCGGCGCAGCGCTCGCAAGCGTCTTTCTGCTCGCCATCCTGGTCGTCGTCCCCAATCTCAATCGGTATGCCATCGCACCACCGCAGGAATTGGCCTATGCCGCCGGCCTAAATCTCGAGCCCAACGACCAGTTGATCGCATTTGGCACAACCAGACCATCGACTGCCTTCTATGCGAGACGGACGGTCGAGTTCATTCCGTCCAATGAGCTCGACCGACTGCGTACCGCCTTGAGTAAGGAGGGTCGTACGATGATTCTGCTACCGCAGTCTTTACGGGAGGCGTTACCGAAAGAAGCGGCTGCATTTCAACCGATTCTCAAACGGCATGGTTATGTCTTGTTAGCGAACGAACCGATGGTCGACATTCCCCAGCGTACGAGCACTGTTCCCTCCACCACACCGCCTGAGTCATTTGGGCACTAGGCTGACGCAGATTTCTTGCTGGTCTCGTCGGCCACGTAGGGGGTGCGAGGCCCGGAACACTGATTCATTCTCGCATCAGACACTATTGAAAGGGCAACACTCCTCGTGCACCCACGAGGATCAACGCGGCAAGAGCCACGCTCCCAAGCAACGCGCCTTCCTTCATGAGGGACACACTCGACAATTCACCAAGACATCTCTGCTCTTGCCCCATCCGATCGAGACAAAACGCCATGCAGGTCAACCCGACCGCTACATGCACAAGTGGTGCTGTCGTCATCGCCGCTAGCCCATACGTAATCAGATAGAGGGAGGTCTCCGACGACCAGAGTTCCCTTGACCAATCCTTGGATAGCCAATAGTTCCGTCGTATCCAGAACCCTGCTATCACGGCTGTTACCCCTACGGCGATGAACAACAGGCCCACAAAACCATCGTCCATCTTGTAGGAGAGTGTCCACAGCACGGCGAGGACCAGTGAGGACCCAATCGCTGCGTCGCGACATCCTTGCTGGACTGACGTACGCCATTCTTTGAGTGGAGCGGCCGCGATCGATCCGCTGAGTATGCCTACGACGGCCCCTCCCACCACATCCGTTGGAAAATGCGATCCGCGCAGCACGCGGCTCAGTGCCACGAATGCCGCGAGTCCCATACACAGCGGGCCCCAGGTGGGGAATCGCTTGGCCAGGACGGTCGCAACAGCGAAACTGGCCGTACTGTGCCCCGAAGGGAACGAATCCAGCCCTGAAATCCAGGAGATGGCTATCTGCCAGTCTCCTGAATGCACAAACTTTGGGCGAGGCCGACCGATGAGGTGTTTCAGAACGTTGGCCAACACGGCCGCAATTCCATGGGCAATGAGGGTCTGAATCGCTGCGAGCTTGAGGGCCGGCCTGCTGAACACCCAGGCCACAGCCAGGAGCAGGAGACTGACCGAGGCGAGACGCCACCCTTGGCCGATCCAATCCCCGGCATTACTCGTGAAGGCCATCCATGGGATGGTGAGCTGGTCCCAAGGGAGATGCACCGTCACCGATCGAACATACTTCGTAACCGGCAGATCAAATCGTTGTAATCCTAGAAAGCTGATGACCAGTGCTGCAATGGAACAGCCGAACGCCGTGAGAGACAAAACGTTTTTCACAGATATGGGAGAGGACACGCGCAGGCTGGTCTGCTCCGGGTCAGAAGCTTCTGAGTGTCCAAAGCTGGTCACCAATCACTCATGGCCGAATACGTGCTTCAGGGTATCCAGTCCGCCAGGAAGACGTTGAACTCACCTGGTGCGTTGGCGTTTCGATCCGAGACCCAGACGAGACGTTTCCCGTCTGGCGAAAACATGGGGAAGCTATTGAAATGGCCTTCGGTTGTAATCCGCTCCGTAGCTGTCCCGTCGTCTCGTACCAGATACAAGTGGAAACTGGGGCGGCCGCCCTCTCCTCTCGTTTCCAGGTTGGAAGAGAAGATGATCCGTTTCCCGTCGGGATGAAAATACGGGGAGAAATTCGACGCGCCGTTTGAGGTGACCTGTTTCTTACCTGACCCATCCACATTGATCACGAAGATTTCTAACTGTCCCGGCTCGACCAATCGTTGTGCCAGCAGTTCCTTGTACTTCGTGATTTCCTCTGGGTCGGTCGGATGAGCCGCTCGATAGACCAGACGCGTACTGTCCGGCGAAAAGAACGCCCCTCCATCATACCCCAGGTCATTCGTCAGGCGCTGGGCGTTCGTCCCATCCAGATTCATCGTATACAAGTCCAAATCTCCGTCCTTGACCGACGTCCACACGATGGTTTTCCCGTTCGGCGAGATCGTCGCTTCTGCATCGTAGCCCGGCGTCGCCGTCAACCTCTGGACTTGCTGTCCATCGATGCGTACCGAGTAAATGTCGTAGTCGTCGAGCGCCCATCGGTAAGCACCATCTCGCTTCGGTTTCGGTGGGCAATTGGGTCCGGCCTGATGCGTGGAGGAATAGAGCACGCGCCGGTCACCTGGGAAAAAATAGCCGCAGGTTGTCGCACCCACGCCGGTGCTGACCATCCGCGTCGTCATGCTTTGCAGGTCCATCACATACATCTGATAACACCCGTGGCCGGCATCGGCCGGTTTCAACGGATTCGCCTCAGGCACTTTCGACCAGTCATTGGTCGACTGAAAAATAAGCTTGGTTCCATCAAAGGAGAAATACGCTTCCGCATTCTGGCGGCCGAAGGTTAGTTGCCGAACGTTGGCCAAGTGACGTTCCGGAGAACTCGTGGGGGACATTTTTGCTTTTTGGCTGTCAGCCGTCTCTCCGAATTCCGGAGTGCTCAGCAACCCACAGACTCCTACTAGGCAGACTCCGACGATCTTACGACATGTCATCAATCCGTACCTCCATGGTGGCCTCTTGTCCGGGCCAGATCTCTCGCTTCTTGACGGCACCGTCTTGAAAAATAACATAACTGTGCCACCCATAATAAAACAGGAGTCGTGCCACTTTCGCAACCGAGTCGGATGTCACGCCATACATGACCGTTATGACGCTACCTGGAACATTCTCCCGATGGCAGGAAAACAACGCGGCCATCGTTGGCCCCTCATAAATCTGTCCATCAATCCGAAACCCGTTCTCTCTGAGTGCGGCACGATCCCCACATGATTCTTGCACCAAGGCGTGAACGGCATGGATGTTGGCTGTATCGGTAAGTATCAGAATCGAGCCATCCTGAGGAAGCGTCGCACCCTCGAGCGCCAACACCTTCGTGCGTTGCGAGTCGGGCCGATCGTGATCCGCAAGGCGGGATACAACCTGCTCCAATGGAGAACCAGGGTCTGAAAATGCTCTCATCACCGTCTTCTGTGGATCGGTAACGTAGCTGTTCAAAACTGGCGGCAGTTGATGCCTCGCCATTCGTCGAAACGTCATCATCCCTGGGTCGAGCTCCACCCATAACGGTTTATTCGGTACTAGAAGTTCAACAATAGTGACTCGAGAAGGATTCAGGTCCACCGATCGCACTTCTGTGGTGTCCTCCATCTCGATATGGATGGGAACTGTCATCCGATACGGAGTTTCGTTCTGCTCAATCCGGAGGGTCAGTTGCCACGCCTCTCGGTCTTCATTCCCGTCCATCCGCTTGGCACTGGCAGCTCCAATGGAGAGCACGGGAGCTCCAGCTTGCTCGACCCACTGCGCAAAAAACCACCGGAGGTTCCTTCCGCTTTCTTGCGAAAAGACCCGCTCGATCGATCCCCAATCTGCCGGCCAATTGCGATGTTGACTGACAAATGTCTTGAGACTCCGCCAAAATGCTTCCTCTCCGACCGCTTGTCGAAGAAGGTGGAACACAAAGGCCGATTTCTGATAGCCGATCGCATTATCCTTCTCGTCGTGCTTTCTCAGAAACTGAGACACCGGATAATCCTCTTCGGGCTTCACGTAGAGATTGAATCCTTGGAGCATCATCCGACGTTGCTCCAAGGCTTGGCGATCATCCTGAACCAATTCATGCCAGTAGTAATTCGCCAAGTAGGTCGTCAGTCCTTCAACCCAGTTGGCATGGCCGTCCCGATTGAAGACTGAGTTCCCGATCCATGAATGCACGATCTCGTGACCCAGAGCATAGGGTTGTACATAGTGCCGCCTGATGCTGCCGCTGCCGAGGAGCGTGAAGGACGGCATGCCCAGACCACTCGCGAAAAAGTTCTCGACGACGGCAAATCTCTCAAACGGATATTCGCCGAGTATCCGAATATACGCTTCGAGATATTCCGCAGTTGCCTCGAGGTACTCATCCGCCAAGGCGGCATTGTCCGGCAAAAAATAGGTCTGTAGTTCGATTTGCTGCCCCGTCGATGCTTTCCACTCCCGTGATTTAGCCACGAACTTGTTGGCAACGAGTGTGAACGCTTCGGACCGTTGTTCAACGGCCCATGTTGAAGAAACCATACCGGGGTTGGATGTCTGCGTGACTTTCCGTCCCGATCCAACCATGGTCCACTCCTCCGGAATCGCAGCAGTCACTCGAAAAGTACTGAAGGAATTCGGGAGATCCGGGTACCATTGGCTTTCGCCGCTTAAATACACACCCTCAGTCCCGATATGGCCTGCTGTTTCACTCGGGGTGACAAACCGCAAGTGGCGAGGTTCTCTTGGGGGGTCGTCGATCAACCCGCGGTAGACCCAGGCCAACGTCAGCTTGCGGCCATGCTCCTCAGGAAGCATAACGACAACCCGCTGCGTGCCCGTGTCTGGACTCTGCATGATCGTAAAGGACGCGCGCTGGTTTGACCTCTCTTGCCTCATGGTGATCGATGGCGTTTCTACTGCAATTGATTTGATCTCCAGCGTCCCTGCAAGCGTGAAAGTGAGGGACTGAACCGGCTCATCAATCTCCAGTGTGATTCGGTCCTCTGCTGTCATTTCGTGGCTTGCTGGGGTGAGCACAACCGATAGATCGTGATGAACAAGAATGCCATCATCACTTTCAGGAAGTGCCCATCCATCCTGTAGGGGGACAAGGAAGATGAGGAGCAGCGCGAAGAAGTACGACCCAAGCGTCTGTTTTCTGATAGACATCAGAAAACTTTTAACACTCGCGGCACACGAGTACAAGCTGGATCACTGTCAAAAGGCGGTCGAGATCAATCGGTTTTAGGAGAATTTCTTGTGGCCCTAGGTTCCAGGCCTCTTCAAGCAATTCCTCGCTTTGGCTCCCCGACATGATGATGATCCCCCCGGGATATTCTTTCTCACGCAGTGCACGAAGCACATCGATCCCGGCCATCCCAGGCATGATCATGTCGAGCAAGATGGCATCCGGCGGCGTATCACCTACGATTCGGAGTGCCTCTCGCCCATCGTTTACGCCAAAGGCTCGATACCCTCGGAGACTCAGGAATCTGACGAGGAGATCGCATACGAGAGGCTCGTCATCGACCACCAAGACCGACTCATCAATTTGCTGAATCGATGGCCCGATACCGGATGCGGATGAGGTAACCGCCGATTGCATCGACACCTGCGTGATTCGATTCACGGCCTCAACAAGAACATCGAGCGACAGTCCTTTCCTGATAAAGTCGGTCGCCCGCAGGGCTCGCGCCTGATTCTCCTGGGTTTCAGTCGCTCCGCCTCCCAGGATAATCACAGGCGCATGGGGGTCGATCGCTCGAATTTCTTTCAAGACTGTGAGTCCGTCCATTTCCGGCATTCGCAAATCCAAGAGGGTGACGCGAGGACTGGCGGTGCGGAACAGTCGAAGCCCTTCTCGGCCACTGGTCGCCGTGATGACATGATACCCTTGTCTGGTAAACACATTCTGTAGGAGATCACAATTCATCTGGTCATCGTCTACGATCAAGAGCTTGATCATTGCACCACACCTTCATTAATTGCGACGCATCGCTCGCCTTCACAAAAGGGTAGCACGAGGCGAAGGATAAGAGAAGGAAATGCGTGGTTTATAGGGGAGCGGTGCGCCGCCCAAACAAAGCCGCCACGAATGCTTCGGCATTGAAGTCCTGCAAGTCTTCAGCGGCTTCTCCTACACCGACCAACCGGAGAGGAAGTTTCAGCTCATCGGCGATCGCCACGACAATGCCCCCCCGAGCGGTCCCGTCCAGCTTCGTCAACGCAAGGCCTGTAACTCCCATCGCTTCATGAAACTGTCGAGCTTGACCTAAGGCATTTTGTCCGAGTGTGGCATCTAAGACCAACAGTACTTCATGCGGTGCTCCAGGCAATTCCTGAGCGATTACTCGCTTTACTTTCCGTAGCTCATCCATGAGGTTTGATTTCGTATGCAGCCGCCCGGCAGTGTCGATCAGGACGACGTCGATCTTTCGAGCCTTGGCCGCAACAATTCCATCAAACGCGACGGCTGCAGGATCGGCGCCGTGTCGTTGACGAATGACTTCAGCGCCGATTCGATCTCCCCAGACTTGCAGTTGCTCAATAGCAGCTGCCCGAAAAGTATCACCGGCAACGAGCAATGGTCGACGTCCCGCCTGTCGCATTCGTTGCGCCATCTTGGCGATCGTCGTCGTTTTTCCAACACCATTGACTCCAACGACTAACACAACAAATGGCTTTGGGCCGTCGTTTATGAGTTGATCAATCGTGGAGCCAGAGACAGGTTTCAGGATGCTGTAAAGTGACCGACTCAGCACATTCTGTAGCCCTTCCGGAGTTTGCGCCTCAGCTCCTCGTGTTTCTTCGTTGATCTGTCGAATAAGCCGATCAACGACCCGAGCGCCAAGATCGGCAGTGAGCAATGCGGCTTCAAGCTCTTCGAGAACCTCTTGATCCGGCGTGCGCCCAAGGAATCGATCAACCGACTGTTGCATGACATTGCGTGTCTTGCCCAACCCATCGCTGAGTCGTTGGAACCACCCCATCGTCAGCACACCTTCCTTTGCCGTTGAGGAGAAGAACTGATCAATTGAGGCACCGGAGAAATCATCTCAAGGACTTTCCGCTCGCGACGTGCCATTCTCACCGCTTCACGTGGACTGCGCTCATGATCGTATCCACAGAGGTGAAGCACTCCATGGATCAAGAGCGTCGCCAGTTCAACATTGATCGATCGTCCAACCTCCTGAGCTTGGCGAACTGCGGTCGGCAGTGAAATAACCACGTCTCCCAGCATATTCGTCGTAGGGCACTTCCCCTGTGGTATGATGGCTTCTCGTATCGGGAATGCCAGCACATCGGTCGCTCGATCCTGTTTGCGGTATTCACGATTCAGTCGTCGTATCCGAGCATCTCCTATCAATTCCACACTCAATTCCGACTTCGTCTCCCCGACAGCCATCAAGATACGTTGAGCCAGATGTTTAAAGGAAGATTGGCGGACGGTGTGCTGCACAAGCCTCACCCTGAGATACACCGCCATTAATGAGAACGTCCTGCGTGGCCGACAGGCGGCAACTCGACTGGAGTCGACTTGCGTGAAATTGAAGGTTGGCGTTTAGGAGGTGAGAGCGGTTCGCGGGTCTCGTGGGATTCAGGAGCATTCACCGCCTGATGGCGATCGTAGGCCTTGATGATGTCTTGAACGAGGCGATGCCTCACGACATCTTTCTCGTCGAAGTAGATGAACGAGATCCCTTCGATATCGCGCAAAATCTCCTTCACTTGTATAAGGCCAGACACTCGGTCATTAGGAAGATCGACCTGTGTGATATCGCCGGTGACGACCACCTTCGAATGGAATCCCAACCGAGTAAGGAACATTTTCATCTGTTCGGCCGTCGCGTTTTGCGCCTCATCGAGAATCACAAACGAATCGTTCAACGTTCTCCCGCGCATGAACGCCAGCGGCGCAATTTCGATGTCACCTCTCTCAATCAGACGATTGGCCCGTTCCATATCCATCATATCAAACAGCGCGTCATACAGCGGTCGCAGATAGGGATTCACCTTTTCGTAGATGTCACCCGGAAGGAAGCCGAGTTTCTCGCCTGCTTCGACTGCGGGCCTGGCAAGAATGATTCGGCTCACCTCCTTGTTCATCAACGCGCTCACAGCCATAGCCATGGCGAGATACGTTTTTCCCGTCCCAGCTGGACCAATAGCAATAACGATGTCGTGTTGTTCGATCGCCTCAAGGTATGCCTTTTGAGTCGGAGATTTGGGACCGACGAAGCGCTTTTTGGTGACCACCATGGCCGATTTACCCAGCACATCTCGGAGCGGTGCTTCGGGAGTCCGGCGTAAGGCGCCGAGCGCATGGGTCACATCGTCAGCTTGTAACGTAACGCCCTCATTGGTGAGGGCGGCGAGCTCGATGAGGAATCGTTCAGCTTGACGAACGGCCTCGGGAAGGCCATCCAAGGTAAGTTCTTCGCCACGTGCGGAAAGCCGTACACCCAACTCCTCTTCGATCAACTTGAGATGTCGGTCATGATGACCGAACAGGACAGCGGTGTTGGTGCCCTCTCGTAATTTAAGCTTACGCACGAGTTGTGGTTGGTCTCCCTCCTACATAACTGGTTCCAGTGTAACAGACAAGAAATGGACGAGACAAGCAGATGAAAAATCCTGAGCCAACCGTTAGGCTCCGCGGGGGGCAGGTGTAGTTGTCGCAGAGAGCGTCACGTCGAATTCCTGTGTTGCGAGACCTCCACGTCCGTCTTTCGCAACAACTCTGACATGAAAGGTTCCCTCTTGATCCGTTGGGATCTGCCACCCGATATGACCAGTGTCTGAACTAATCGTCATACCGGGGGGAGCCATCTCCAAGTGATAGGTTAACGGATCCCCGTCTGGATCGAGCGCTTTCACCGAGTAGTCAAAACGCTCTTGGACGGCCTTGGTCGGAGGGGTTGAGACGATCATTGGACCACTGTTCCCTAAGGCAATAGATTCAGACTTCAAGGAACTTGCCGAGCCGGTAGGGTCACTGGCCGTTACTTCAACCGCAACCTGGTCGGGAGAGGAAAATCCGACTGTATCGAGAAAGGGGTCTTCCCCCTCCTTGATCAGCGTGTCATTGCGATACCATTTATAGATGAGATCGACACGGTCATGCTCCGGATCACTCGCCTCCACTCGTGCTTCTATCTTATCGCCGACTCGGGCGGTCTGGGGCACAAGTGAAACTGCCGTTATTCTCGGTGAAGTATTTCCGACGACAACGCCTGCCGTTCGATACGGTTGCCCTTTGCTCGTGCCGTCCGTTGGTATGATCTCTACAAACACCGTTTGCCCTCGTCTAAAAAACTCAGGCGGCAACGTTGCACTCGTTTGGCCAGCAATTGGCGTATGATCCACATACCATTGATAGTGAAAGGAGACGGCTTCCCGCTCAGGATCCTCAGACTGAATCTGCACGGCAGCGGGGGTTGATTGAGAAAGCGGCGTATTCACAATCACCGCAGTGGTGACAACCGGCGGTCGATTACTTGAAGACCGGGAGACCGGAGCAGTCCCTTCGGTCACCTCCCCGTCAGTACAGGCGAAACAGAGGGTAACCCCCAGTAGCGGCAACCAGACTTTAAAGACATCGCCTTTACGGTTCCTCATACTCTCGTCAATTCGCGGCTCCAGTTTACAACTCCATATACCTAATCCCGCTGGTGTACCCAGCTCACATAGCGGCTGTAATTGCCTTCCAGTTTCACATCGCCCTGTGTAAAGGCGCCGGTAGACATCTGCACGTTGTAGCTACACCCTTGACCGCAATGGATCGTTCCGCTGGATGCCAATCCAGTTCCTAACGAAGTCTTGGCGTTCACGTTTGTATTGCTGCCGGATGTCGTTGTCCCAATGACGGGAGCCGTCGACGCCGTTCCCGTTTTATAGAAGAGTGCATAGAGATAGCTTGCCCCGTCCGAGGCACAGAAATCGTTCGCGGGAGCGAATGTCGGGAAGAAGACGGTTCCGGCCACCAAAGTCGGATTGACCACGGAACGTTCAGCTGAATAATTCGTGGTCACAAGTGTCACAGGATCGGTGATGTTGACCGTCCCCGGCATTGTCACACGCCAGCCATCCTTCGAGGCAACCAGGCCGATCATCGATGTGGTGCCAGTGCCATTGAAGCTGGTGACACCAGGATTCGTCGGATCGGTCACCTGATTGGTGCTGCCGCTACAGACGATGCAAATCACCGCGTTGGTGACATCCACGAGATCATCGTCCTGGCAATTCGTCGTCGAGGTTTGAGTACAGGTATTGCTCATGACAGAATCTTTGATCCCAAAGAGCCGTTGAAGGGTATTATCCACCTTATCTGCATTGCTGAAGTAGCGACCTGTTCCAAAAAAGACCCACATTTTCTCGGTATCGTCTAGGGTCACAGTTGGAGCGGACGCAGAGGGACCGACTTCTATTGTTGTTCCGCTAGCCGCGTCGTAGAACGTATCGATCACTTCCGTCGGAGTCCGAGTTCCTCCGTTATTGATGCCCCACGTATTCGGATCACAGGGTGCAGTTGGACAGCCCATGGTAAGTCGATAGAGTTTCCCTCTCCACGGGAGAGCCCCATCGTGGATCGTTCGTACCGAGTACGCTACGTCGGTCCTCCAGTCTGAATCCTTATCGACCGCGACAATATGCCCCATGAAGGATTGCCAGGTGCCGATAGGCATCGTCGTTAAACTCCCACCCGCGGATAACTTTGGTCCGTTTTTCAGATCTACGGTATAAAGTTTTGCAGTCTGGGCTGACACCGCAGTGAGATCGGCCTTATACCCGTTCGGTCCCGACCCAAATAAGGCGTACCACTTCTCATTGGTCGGATCGATGGGGCTATCCGTCTTGGGATTCATGCGAGCAACAGCTGGATAGCTGGTGGTGAGCCCAAGTCCGCTGTCGCTAAAGACCCACAGCAACTTTGGATCCACCTCTGGGTTGGTAATATCCAAGGCAAAGTAGGCACTGTAGAACGTCCGAGAAACTCCTCCGATCGTAACCGTCATCGGTGGTGCTCCCGAACCAGCAGCACAATTTCCACAACTGCCGCCCATCCGGAACCCACCGATTAAGATAGTTCCCCAGCCTCCAGGATGATCCGCATCGGGTGTGAAGATTCTCGCTTCAGCGATCGTCGGTTTCAGATCGACATAGTACACGTGCGTGTAGTCCGCCCTGGCAAGCCACTGAAGATGAGGCAACAATTCCTGTGGAATGAATGACCAGAGCTCCGAACCAAGCGCGGCCCCGCTGGAGTTGTCTGTGGGATTCTTGGTGTACCAGCCATGTTCCACGTCAGAGGTCGTGGAAGGATCATCGCCCTTATGATAATAGCCTCCGTTGAAGGCATGGAGCATCCCGTCATTCGCACCCACATAGACGACTTGACGCCTGTTTCGATATTTCGCGTAAAACGCTGTGTAGGTTGGATCGCCGAACGCCAAGTCGTAGCGTGCTTTTGGAGCACCCACGACTGTCGGTGTCGAGTGGATCGGATCTCCCAGCCTCCAGACCTTGTAGGTCCCGCTACCGACGGGGACTTCAAGCATTCGGGTTCGCAAACCGGCAATCTCATCACCGCGTATGAAGTTGATCAAATTCGTGGCGTTGGTGCTGCCCACACACGTGTCCAAGGCATACCGCAAGTAGTCACGAAGCAGGAGGCAATTCGTGCTACTGAAGTCAATTTGCTCGGTCGGACCTACAATTCCGTCGTTATTGGTATCGACCCAGGTTAGGATCTTGCGAGACGCTGAGGTCACGTTCGCGAGCTCTTTGCCGGCTTCCCAAATAGGCTTGATCGACTTGAGGTCACCGGTGAAGGTGGGTGTCGTACTATCTGCTACCCCATCAGCAGGACTGATGTCTGCAAACTTATCGACCAGGACCTTCTTGTAGGTCGGACTCGTAGGATTATTGTCATACCGAGTGGTCACGATCAGATCCTGGTCGTAGGTCAGCTTTCCGTCCTGATTCGTATCTTCCCTGAAATTCCCGAACCCATCGACGAACAGAGCGTGGGTATATCCGGTCCACTTCACATTCGCTCCGCCTTGACCTACGTCGCTCGTAAAGAAATAGGCTTGATAGATCGACCCTTCTCCAGTGGCAGACGTCGCAAGGACTGAAATGGAGGTACCCGACGCGCTTTTCCTCAGAATCGCGGTAATGGTAGCCATCAGGCGGTCTTGCAAATCATCGACGTTGGACGACTCAAAATAGTTGTCCGGAATTCCGTCGCTGCCTGGCGCACCGGTGGCATTGATGACCTTATCCCATTCGGAGACCAGGTCGGGAATGTTATTGCCGTTGGTATCCTCAAACCCTCCGAGCTGTGCGGCATGCATGAGGATCTCTCGACCCGCGATATTCCCGAAAGCGAAGAACGTGTAGACCGTGATATTTTGGAGGCCTGGGAGGCAATGCCCGGTCACATTCAAGACGGGGATCTGTCCATCAGCCGTGCCATTGCAGGGCCGAAGGTCATTCGTATGAGCCCAATAGGCGACGTCGTCCAGATAATGGTTCCCGCTGCTCCCATAATCAGTCTTGTGCTCACCGAGAAGAGTGGCTGCTGGCGTTGCGCTATTTGTGTTACACGTTCCATTCGGTGTATGGATCGTTGAGCTACCTCCGATACAGTGAAGACCGTGCTGGCCGTGAGCATAGTCCTGCAATCCGGCCGGGATATTGGTGTCTTGCGTCGGCTCTCCATCCGTCACGAGAATGACGAACGTCTTGCAGCAGGCTACCTTGGTTGAGGTCGTCGCCCAGGCGGGCGTGTGGTTGCTACCAAAGAAATAGGGATCTCGCCCGCAGGCATTGGTGATGTACCCGGAAGGACACGTCTCGGCCCCAGTAAGCGCCGTAATTTCTGAGCCACCAATCGAGCCCACTCCGCTTCCCTGAAAGGCTACACCGTTTGAATTCCCACCCGAAAAGGCAATCGGATACACATAGGACGACGACAGATAGGTGGAATTGATTTGTGCGATGTAGCGAGTCGTCTCATACAGCGATTCGGAAAGGGGTGTCCAGGTTGAGGGAAAGGATTCTTGGACGGCGTCGATCATGGCAGCCGTGTTTGTATTGAAAGTTTCGACTGTGCTCCCACTAAAATCGATAGATTGACGAGATCCAACCCCCACCAACATGCGAGCACCATCCCCTGTCGGTTTGAACTCAAATAGTCCAAATCGAGCCTGCGCACCGATTTGCTGGATCGTTCCGGTCGGTTCGATGGTGTAGCCGATTTTGAGTTCGTATTTCCGTACGCTATAGCTATCACCACAATTGCTATTGAACGAGTTATCGTTTTCCACACAGAAATAGGCAGAGGAGGTGTGTATATACAGACTGTTTGGGGTCCCACTTGTGTCAGCTGTTGGAATTCTTCCGGCATAGGTACTGGGCCCTGTTCCTCCGTTGTACGTGGCCACCGCCGACTCGGTATTCACACCATTGGCCTGTGCTCGTACCGTCTTGAGCGCGGGACTTCCGGTTGCTGGGCAAGTGCCATCGGCGGCTCGCGCGACGACACAGTCTCCTCCAATCATCGCTTTCTTGAGCGCGTCAAATCGGCGGAAGGTGGCCCAGTTGAGATAATTCCCATCCCATTGAGTAGAACTGCAGGCGGCGTCCAATGTCGCTCTGACTGTCGTTGGCTCGAACCGGTTGTCACTCGTGTCATAGGTATAACAGGTGAGTGAGTCGAAGTACCCAGACCACTTCTTCGTATTCAGGAAATCAAGATCTGCTGAATCGGAGCAGTCTCCGTCGCCATTTAGATCGCACCCGAGGCCGCTCATGCTCCCGGAATTGTCCAGCACCAAGATAATGTTTGGGGCGACCTGGTCGCTCACGAATGGCGGAACCGCGTAGTACTGATCCATTGTCTGAGCCTGTCCTGCCCCGGCACAAACAAGGCTTCCCGCCAACGCAAACGCGACGGTCCCACAAACTGTACGATTCCCGCGTTTCATCGCACCCTCCGTTGGAGTTTTCGCCTGTGATCTGTTGTTTCCCATTGGTCGCCCCTTATTCGGGTAAGATCACCAACATCCAGTCGATCTTGTCGGTCGTGCCTCTTTGAATGCGATATCTCACGTCGGTATTGACTCGAATGACCGTTAATGCGACTGCATCACCATGGCGATCGACGATCACAGCTTCCGGCACCAAGCTGACGGTTCGTCCGTTGATCTCAAACGTTGTTTCATGGATCGCCGTGATGGTACCGGTCGGGTAGCTGGCCATCGCAGCAGGGAACGGTTCCTCGGCACAACTTCCTTGGGGCAGGGTAGCCCCGCCGGCCAGGAGCAGGAAGAACAACATGGTCCTCAGTTCGTATCGGCCCCTGAACGACCTCCCCTGCATCGGTGCTGTTTTCATAGCGCCACACCGCCTCCTATCCATCCATCCTCTCTTAACCGTTATCTCCTCGCTTCATGCATCCTTCACCGGTCGTGTTCAGGCAATCAAAGGTCACAATCACACGGCTGGTCGCACCAGTGGCAGCATTGGCCGCAACACAGTCGACTCGATAGTATTGATCGTAAGCCGGATGATCTTGATCGCCAAAATCGCTACCGGTTCGGCGTTTGGAGTAGAGAAAATCTATGTCACCGTACACAGCGTATCCGTTGACGTTCATCTCAAGGTTGGGGTTCTGCTTAGTCCTCCCGTCAGCCTGAACCGCAACGTCACCATTGTTCCGAAGCGTGCCGTTGATTTCCTGGGTGAACACTGCCTGGTTCCCAACCGGTACCGGTCCCTGCGGAGCAAGAAGGACTGCCGCTGGCCCAGTCATCTGAGGATCGTCAATCGTTAAACGAATCGCTCTGACTGCCGTCCCCACACAAGCTTCTGCCGCATCCGTTCCTTCCTCGACCATGCGTATTGCTCCCGCCATGGAGTTTTCCATACCTGTCATTGTGAGCGCAGCCACCCCGAGAGCTCCGATGATGAGGATCAATAACATGACTGTCATGAAGGACGTGCCTCGTTCGTCGCTGGCAAGTTCACTTTTCATTAGAACCCTCGGAGAAATGATCATGATTAGAACCTGTGGTTACGGAGTTCGATCGTGCGTGTCAAAATTCGCCTACGGAACTGGAAATAGGCCGACTGTTGGGCTGCTGACGCGGTGTCACCCACCGCGAAGAGCCCTGTGGCATGGTTGTGATCGCTGATCACTGGAAACCTCCCGCCATGCACGGGTGTCGATTGCATTTCTCCCATGCCCTGATCGGCGTTCGTCTGACGCGCAACAATATTCACTTGCACCAGCCGAATCGTTCTCGGAGTCATGAACGAGCCATAGGGGCCTGCTGTGCCGAACCAATTTCGATCTGTGATGAAGTCAGCCTGGTCAAAATTGTTTGACAGATTGAGGTCATCCGGCTGTAGGTCTGGGGTTCCACTATTGACGCGTGGATCACAGCCATCACACGCATAGGCCAGTTGAAGGTCCTCGACTCCGTCCATGATGGGGATGCAGCCTGAATTGACCTGATTGCAGTTTGGTGGCCCACCAGGTCCGACAAGCACAGCAGGGACAGCACCACGCACAAGACAGGGCGCATTCCCTTGACAGAGATTGAGGTTGTCTGGAGGTGGAATCACTTGATAGGTGATGCATTGGAGCAGATACACCTGTGTTCCCGACCCGAAAGCCGCAGGCGTCGGAATGGCTGGGTTCAATGTCAAGGCTCCTGGACTGACGGCCGATATGGTCGAACCAGCCACTCCCCCAATTGACACCGGCATCCCGAGTAACGCAGCTCCACCACCAGGAATGGCATTGCCCATTGCCGTGGTAGCATTTGCCGGCATGGGGACATTCGAAATCGGTGTTTGCATGCCACCGATGGTCCCTGGGGCTCCTGGAACAAAGACTTGCCATAGCGGTCCGACTGCCGTGATGGAATTGGTCATCGGCACAACCATCGAGATGGTATCCGGCCCGGTATCCGCCCCGAGCGGATTGTTATCACCTGGTATGAGCGCATATGGAGTGCCGTTGATGTGACACCCTCCTACAGTGGATGTCAGCCCACGCATCCCGAACCCAGCCAGTTTCAGATCAGCCGTGATCATGTCCAAGGCATTTCTGGCAGTCGCTTGGGTGCTACTGACCTGTCCGGTAATGCGCGTCGTCTTCTGACTGACGACGAGTGCACCGAACCCTGCCGCAACGATGGCGGCAGTCATCATCGTCGCGACCATGATTTCCACCAGGGTAAAGCCCTGTTCGTTCCGACCGTATGATTTCGGCGAAGGTCTCATGGGAAGCCCCCTACACAGTCCTTGTTCACACAGTGATCCACCCTATTCCGGCTCGATCACCGTTCGAAAAGCTACCGACCGTTGACGTTGGACACCCGTTCGTTCGTTCCACTGCAGCTGAACCGTTAGCTGGATAGCTTTGGAGTCGGCGCTAAGTGGTAGTACCGGAGCAGCCTGTACAGTTCCACGAACGTTTAATAGGTTGGTAGCTAAGACCAATGTTCGCCACTGAACGCAATCGCCTTGGATTGCCCTTGTCGCGGCACTCACAGGGGGAGCCGCTATAAATGGCTGTGGAGGGGCAGGGGCCGGAATTCCGCCTGCTAAGCAGTTTCCAGGACCCGTTGTATCGAGATTGTTGTACGCCCATGCGAACCGCCTATTACTTTGGATCCGCTCTACCATATCTGCCGTAACATTTGTGACGATCGACAAATCATTCGCGTCGACATTTTTTGAAAACGACACGCCTTGCATGGCAGCCATCCCCATGACTCCGACACCGAGAATCGCAGCAGAGATCATCACCTCTGCCAAGGTAAATCCCTTTTCATTCTGTGGCTTCATCATCTGTTTACCCTCTGACTCATGACCGATCATTGACGAGACAGGGATTGATGGCTTGCCGACACCATGTCACCTTCCCCGATGGCATCACCGAAATCGAATAGATCAAATTCGGATCTCGTGTGCTCTGCAATTGAATTGTCTGCCCCAACGGATTGGGATTCGTACTTAAGCCTCGTGGAGTGAAGCTCAACGCTGGTAGGGGTAACGTCGGAGGCGGCGTCGATGGAGGTGGTGCCGTGATGAATCTAATTTTCTCCGGAAAGTTTTCTCGCCCCATTTCTAGCCCCGCCGTTGCATCTCTAACTACCACTACGTCGAGCCCCATAGGTACGCTGGCAGGTGTGGCCGTGAACATGGCATTTCGGCTAATCGCCGAGGACCGGGCGAGGATCAGTCTGTTGTACAAGCTTGTGGTGGCTTGATATAGCTCATGCTTTGCGTACATCTGAAGAAAATTCGGGACGGATACCGCCGCGGCAAGACTTAGGATTGCCCCAACGATGGCGATTTCTACAAGCGTGAACCCGCTCTCATTTGATGAGGCTGGGCTCAGAATTGGCATGTTCTTCCTCATGATGGCTTAGGGTTGAGCAAGGTACATGCCTCTTTGCCAATGCAATCACGTTCCTGTAACCTATTGATTTAAATCCAGTGATCCGAATGCTCTGGTCGTCCGTTTCGACCATTTTTCGTACCCAGGAACAACAAATTTCGGCGCAGAGGCTGTACGGTTTGGTACGGAGTAATCCCCTGTCTGTTGGATGGAATGTGCCGGCACCTCGCAGCGCCGAAGGAATTGCCGCGACCTGCATTTTCACTTATTCAATGAATGAACGAATGTCGATCTATCTTGAGGCCGAGTGACCTGATGAAACGAGAGTTTCGCAAGGCACAACGGTATGCTGTTCAGATTCCTTGTACGTTTGGAATGTCTGAGGGCAAGTGCCACGGAACGATCTTGAATCTTTCAGCGCATGGATGCGCCCTCACAGCTGAGCACCTGCCCAGCAAAGGATCATACGTGTCACTTGATATTGACCTCGTGAACGGAGAGATACCGGTTCAGATTGAGCTGGCCGGTGTCCGGTGGGTGTCTGGACCTCGATGTGGAGTCGAGTTTATTCGGATGTCATCGGACGCATTAAGGCAATTGTCGGCTTTTGTGCTGGTCCTGGACACAACCCCCTAACTGAACTCGCTCATCGCTGATGAGATTATTTTACGGCGACCGCCCGTACTTGCCGGTACGTCGTGACGCCTCTCAGCACTTTCTGAATGCCATTTTGTAGCAGGGTCACCATGCCGTCACGCATTGCCATGCTCAAAATCTCCGCAGTTCGCGCTCGCCCCTGAATCAGGTTCTTAAGGTCTTCTGTTGCTACCAGAAGTTCGTGGAGGGCTACGCGCCCCTTGAACCCACTATTATTACAGGCGTCACACCCTTTTCCGCGGGAAAGAGTAAAGTCTTCCGTGTACGCCACGTTCAGTTTTTCCCAATACCGGGCTCCATAGCCTTGCACCAGCTCATCGTATTCCTGTTGCGTGGGGTGATAGCTCTCCTTGCAATGGAGACAGATACGCTTACAGAGACGCATGGCAAGGATGCCCAACATCGCATCAGCGAAATTGAAGGAGTCGCATCCCATATCCAGCAATCTGGTGACGGTTTCCACCGCGCTGTTGGTATGTAAAGTGCTCATGACCAGATGCCCGGTGAGTGATGCCTCGATCGCGATATCGGCCGTTTCTTTGTCTCGCATCTCTCCAATCATGATGACATCCGGGTCGGCCCTGAGGAATGCGCGCATCGCCGAAGCAAAGGTGAACCCGATCTTGGGATGCACCTGAACCTGCCGCAAACCCTCCTGGGTGATTTCGATCGGGTCCTCGGCCGTCCATATTTTTCGCTCATCGGTATTGATGTGTCTCATCACAGCGTGCAGGGTGGTCGTTTTCCCAGAACCTGTCGGCCCAACACACAGGAAGATTCCATACGGACGTTCAGATAGCTCTTTGACGGTTTGTAATGTCTCCGCTGAAAAGTCCATGGCCTCGAGTGGCATGATTTCTTTGGCGGTCAGAAGCCGCAACACCACATCCTCATTGTTCCCGGCGGTCGGCAAGGTTGCGACTCGCAATTCGATTTCGCGATCCTTGGCTAACTTGTAGCGGATTTTCCCATCCTGAGGCTTCCGACGTTCGGCGATGTCCAAATTAGCCATGATTTTTAGACGCGAGACAATCGCCCGGCGATAGACAGCGGGAATGCGCATGTAGGTAAAACACGTGCCGTCGACTCGAAAGCGAACTGCGGTTTCTTTGCGATCCGAATAGGGTTCGATATGGACATCTGAAACACCGAGTCGGTACCCTTCCGCGATAATCTGATTGGCTAGACGTACGATGGCCGAGTCGTTTTCATCGATTTCACCTGGCTCTCCTTCCGTACTTCGTTCAATACCGGCTTCATCGACAAGTTCCCCAAGAATCTCGGTGATGGACCCCCCACTCGCCTGCCCTGTGACGACAAGCAGGTATTGCTCAATATCGCGCCGAAGCCCAACCGAGAAGCGAACGGTCATGCCCGGGAATGCACGCCGGATATCAAGACCCTTTTCCAAATCGTGAGGATCATTGATGACCACATCCAGAACCGTTCCCTGTCGCTTCAAGGGAAGCCACGAATTTCTTCTCAGGTAGTCGAAACTCAGATTCTTGAGGAGATCGGGGTCAATAATGGTCCGCTCATCGTACGGAACATAGGGACACTGATAGAACTCGCTGAGTGCTGACCCAAGTGCGGCACGTGGTACCCGGTACTTTTCAAGCAGGATCGTTTCGAGGTCCATCTCACGTGATAATGATTCCTCTATGGCCACATCCAAGTCGGCTTGACTCATCAAGCCTCGATAGGCGATGCAATCCAAGAGACTGCGCTCCATCGTCATCTTACGTGGTTGTTTTGCCATCGTGTGTTTTTTCAGGCTTCCACCTGATAGAATCGGTCGTCTTGGGCGTACCGCATGCTCTTGTGCAATCATTTTAGCTCATCCTTTTCCATCGCCAATAAGAAGTTGCTTTTACGGAATCCTCATTCACGTCGGTCTTAGAAGCGTGCCATCCAGGTACCTGGAGCGCGATAGACCACCGGCAACCCTCGAAACAAACCCTCTCCAAGATCGTGGTCGTACCACACCTCAAGCGAACTGCCTGAATCTGATCGCGCAATTGTTTCACCTACCAATGCCGCTCCATAGAGCCGAACTCCTCCGGAGAGCGTAATGGTACCGATGGCGTGTAGCACTCCGTTGAAGTTGATACCCGCGAGGTGAACTGGAGTGCGCACGAGCGAGTTGCTTTGATCAAGTGTTGGGGGGCTCAGTGCTGGAATCACTGCACCGCTCCCGCTGGGGGCCAGTTCAATATGCCCCTGCATGACTACCGTCCCTTCGATATACGGTGCCCTGAGCTTGAGCACTCCAAGATTGTCGGCCCGCGGTGGCATCTGGTCGAGGGTATCGACAAAGATCAGGCCCAACTGATCTCCAGGAGCTTGGGACCGTACGACCACATCCGGAGATACCCCTTTGCCTGGTTCCACGATCCCTTGGGGATAGAGAAGACCGTCTCGATCGATGGCGTAGTAGCGACCGAACCGTTTGGCCATTCGCTTCAGGTGTTCGTATGGCCATTCATCGAAGCGAACTCCGGGAACGGGATGTTGACCGACATGAATGTTGGTGGGTACATCCGTAAATGGCTGGACAAGCGGTTGAGTCAATTGGACATCGCCTCCCACCCAGGCCTCCACCCACCGATCTTCTCGTTGACCGAGCTCCTCATAGCCCTGGCCACTGAGTGGAGCAATTCCGCTTCTCCTTGGAAGATCTGTGGACGTTTTGAGCACCAGGTTTCCGCCAACCTTCAGATCACCCCAATGTAGTGAGACCGGTGATTCCCCGCCGAGTTGCGGCTGGCCTAGATTCCGGTGAACCTGTACCGCGGTCTTCAATGCAGGCAGCCCCAAGGCGCTTAACTGCATTCGGACTGATTGCCGAACAGAAGGGGTTATATTGGTTGCAACGGTCGTATCCAAGGTACACAGCAACCCTGGATCGGTCGGAGCGTACACTTTGAGTTCCTCTACGTGCCCAAGGTGTTGCATGGCACGAAAGAGTCCGTATTTTCGATCGTTCAGTAGTCGGTTGTCTGAATCATTCTTGGCCTGGAAATGTAAATCTGGACGGTCCACGGTTCCCAAAAATTGTGAGCGACCAGTCGCATCAAAAAATGAGGGTGCGCCGTTCGTGTCACGCCCAGTCCTGGTACGCAATGCGACGATCGCCGGGATCGTACTCGTCGACAACGGTTCATGAAACCACCCCACCACAAGTTCGGCGGATGCGTCGGCAAGTTGTTGGGCGATAGCCAATTGGCCGGCTGCGCTTGCACTGACAGCCTCCTGTCCGCTCAAGTTCAAGAGTGTCGTCGCAAGTACTGAGAGGACCAGTACGATCATCATGGCTCCCAGAAGTGCAATCCCTTGTTGGTCACTGCCGATGTTTCTACGGAACATAATGGGTACCCTCCTAGGATCGAATGCTGACTTCCCGCACCATTCGATGCAGGGGTTGATCTGAATTGATTTCTAAGATGACTCGCCTCACAAGTGCTGCCTGGGCCGTGCTTTGCCCCAGGTCATTCCTGTATAAGAATCGTAGATCGTCGAGTCCGTCGATCAGAACGCTCGCGCCGCCATCAACCATTCGCATCAGATTCGACTGGCCGGCTTCCTGACGCTTGACGTAGTAGACGACTCGATTACGGATTTGCACGGATGCACCTTCAGGAAATGATGACTGAATCGGGTCCACGAGCGTGAGGTGAAACCGTTGTCCCGCACGGGCGAGCCGGTGAGATTCGCAGCCCTGCTGCCCACACACAGAGAGCGTCTTACCTTCTCCCCATCCACTCCCGTCCAGTACCGGCAACACAGTTTGCCCATGATTAAGCCCTGCCGTCGTGACAGTCCGATGGTCACTGAGATTGGCGTAAAACATAAATTGGTCCGAGGCTGCCGTCACAATCGTCTCGGCCGTAGCGAGTCTAACCTCTTGTTCAAATACTTCGAGCCCGAGTCGTAAGTCTTGCTGCTGATTCAGCGAGCGTTGCTGCTTACCGGCATGCGTCTGGACGATGTTCAAGGTGGTTAACGCCGTTGCCAGCACGAACGAGCCGATCGCCAAACTAATCATGAGTTCACTCATGCAGACACCGTCACTATTGAATAGGCGGCGCGCTCCTGGCTGCCATCTCATAAAGGAATGAGCCGAATGCCTGCAGATCATCGCAGCCCCACATAGTTCGGATTCGCTCTGAGGGTCGCCACTTGCACCTCTCGTCGTTGGCCTCTTCGGTCGGCGTAAGAAGCCACCGCTCGGATGACAACGATTCCCGAGGTGTTGAGCGACTTCTCATGATCGATCTCAATGGTCCAGAGCAGCGTGATTCCATCGCGTTCGTAGCCGGCCGTATAGATCCCGTCGCCGGCGCTGATATCTGCCCCTTGGCCGTCGTCCACCATGGTGGCATCAGCTACACCGTCATAATCCAGATCATCCTCGATAAGAGATGACCATCGAATGGATCGCTTCGCTTCGAGTTTCCCTTGTGCAAGCTCCAGCGCTTTGCTACTGAGACCACCCTGCTGCACGTATCTCGACGTGATGTCTACTGCACCCAGTGTCCCCAGTAACGCAATTCCCGAGATCATCATCGCCACCATGACTTCAATTAGGCTGAAACCGTCGCATTGAAGATGATTGCTCATAAGATCGATACCCGACCGGTCATACTCACCGTGAGTGTTTGGGTCTGGCCCTCCTTATTCCTAAGCTGGATTGTCGTTGCTGTCGCTGAGCGACCGCTTGGGTGGAACAGAATGTCCCACCCTGCACTCGGTTCTTCAAGGATGAGCCCCTTTCCCCCGTAGTGGTACGCGTGATGAGTGGAATTCTGGTTGACGAACTGTGTGACCAGCCGCTGGCTTTCTGCGTCAATGACAATTCGAACTCGATCTCGATTGGTTAAGGCAAGTTGCCTCGCGAGACGCAGGTCGGAGGCAATTTCTTCCGTGACACACCGAAGTTGGGTTCGTGAATTGAGTCCAAGGTAGTTGGGAAGTGCTAGAAACGAGACCATGGCGAGTATCCCCGCGACCACCATCAGTTCCGCCAATGATTTTCCATCCTGCTTCATACTTTCACCTATGGCTCACGTCCTACTCATTTGACATATATCTATGTCAAAATGCGTGCCGTTCTTCTACTGGCCATTCCCTAGTTGTGGGCTGAACTATTTCGAACAGCCCACGCTCCCATAAGGCATGGATTTATTGTGGCTTTAGGTAAATTGTGATGCTTTAGGAGACGGGGAAGCAGCTCATTGAAGGAGCAGGTGACGTCGGAACCATATCTTGCACGATTAGATACAGGTCTTATCGAAAGAGATACACCTAACTGGCTGTGAATCGGCCATGGGAACCATTATCCAGCCAATAGGCCTTGATACCAATCAAGGAGAGATTGACCAAAGAACAATGAGACCAGAGCCCCACAGACGAGAAAGGGACCGAAGGGAATATAGTCTTCCCGACGTATCACTTTTGTCGCGATAAGAGCCACTCCCACCAGGGACCCAAGGAAGGAACCAACCATGATGGTCATCAAGGCTGGCTTCCAACCAAGAAAGGCCCCGATCATCGCAAGGAGCTTGATGTCGCCCCCCCCCATCCCTTCTTTGCCGAAAAGATACGGACTTGCCCAGGCTAGGAGCCATAGGATACCCCCACCAACGAGCATACCCAGTACACCCTCATAGAATCCAAGCGGGAGGATCGTCGCGGCGCTGAGGAGCCCAACCACAATCCCAGGGAAGGTAATGGCATTCGGAATGATCTTATGGGAAAGGTCCGTTCCAGCAACGACCAAAAGCGCCGAAAATAGTACCCCGTACACAGCCGCCGACCAGGTTATCCCAAAGAACCAGACGATCCCGATATAGCCCAGGGCATTCAGCGTCTCCACCACCGGGTAGCGGTACGGAATGCCATCCGAACAGTGCCGGCAACGCCCCCCGAGTTGCACGTAGCTGAAGACCGGGATGTTGTCATACCACGCAATAGGGTGGGAACAGGCCGGGCAATTGGACCCTGGCCATGCGATGGATTCGTGTCGAGGCAATCGGTAAATACAGACATTCAGAAAGCTGCCGACGAGTGCCCCCAAAAGACCGACCACGAAATAGGCCGAGATTAGTGACTGGCTCTCATGCATAATTGCTCAGAGTGCTTCCCTTACCCAGGAACCCTACTAGGGCCGAACTACCCGAATTTACATTCTTCTCTAATCGTTCCATAATGTTAGCGTGATCGGCTCGGCGGTCACGTCGAGTATACCTGAAACCTATTCCGATCAAAGGAGAACTTGTCATCATGGCGAAAGGAAGTGTCAAGCCACGACCTCGGAAATCCCTTATGAACCTCGAACCCCCTCCGCGCACAAGACGTCCGGAGTCGCTCACTTCACGGGAACAAGAGATCCTGGAATTGATCTGGGCTGGATTTAAGAACAAGGAAATCGGCAGCCGACTGAAGATCAGCGTCAAGACCGTCGAGGCCCACCGGGCCAATATGATGAAGAAGATGCGTGTCTCGAATACCGCTCAGCTGCTGAAGACCGCTATCCAGGGTGGGGCATTGAGAATCCGATGACTCATGGCCGGTGATTCTGCTCAGCTCGTTGACGAACAGCCTCGAAGAGGACAATTGCGGCTGCCGCCGATACGTTCAACGATGCGACCCGCCCTCTCAACGGAATGCGAATGCAGTCATCGCAATGCTGTAACACGCCTGGTCTGATGCCCATTCCCTCTCCGCCCAGGACTAGCCCAACCGGCCCTCGGAGGTCGATGTCCGTAAAGACCTTACTTGCTGACGGAGTAACACCGTAGATCCAGACACCGGCTGCTTTCAACGATTCGATCGATCTACTCATGTTGGTGACACGCGCTACGGGAATGTGATCGATCGCCCCTGCTGACGCCTTCGCGACTGCAGAGGTTAAGCCGACAGCCCTGCGTTCCGGGATAAACACTCCGTGGACGCCCGCACCCTCCGCCGTTCGAAGCACAGCCCCGAGGTTGTGAGGGTCTTCCACCCCATCCAGAATGACCAGCAGCGGAGGCTCCTGCCGGTGAGCAGCTCCCACAAGAATCGAGTCTTCCGTCTGATAGGCCTTGGCTGAGGCAAAGGCAACAACGCCTTGGTGCCTGCCGTTGGGGACCACCCGGTCGAGGGAGGCCATCGGCTGAACATGAATTGGAATTCGGCGTGAGCGAGCGAGTTGCACCACATCCGTGTACTGTTTGTCAGTCCGAAGGACCAACAGTCGCTGCAAAGGTCGGTTTTCAGCTTTCAGTGCTTCCCGGACGGCATGGAGACCGTAGAGGATCTCTTGTTGACTATCGTTTCCACCGGCTGGTGCCATCTGGCTTGTCCTCAACCGTGATCCCAAGCGACTTTAGTTCAGCACGAATTTTGTCGGCTCGTTGGAAGTCTTTTTTCTTCTTTGCCTCGACGCGCTCTGCCACTTTGCTTTCGACTTCTGCGTCTGTCATTTGTTTTCTGGCGACTGTTGCCGTTGGTGCGAAGGTTGTTATAACAATCTCTGCGGGTTTTGGTTCAACGCGCACATTGAAATCCCATCGCTCCAGCTGAAACAATCCCATTACGGCACCGAGCACACGAAATACCTGACGGGCAGACTTTCTGCCTTCGTTAGAAAGACCCCCTCCCACCAGTTTATTCACATCACTTCGCAGCCCCTGCAACGCAGCGAGAGCGGCTGGCGTATTCAGGTCGTCATCCATCGCAGTCCTGAACCCTGTTTGACAACGGCCTATACGCAAATCTAGTTCGGCATCCGCTCGTGCTGTGTTGTCAGATTCAGCTAAGCGCCCAAAGAGATCATAAAAACCATTCAGAGCGTTCTTGGCCTCTTTCAGCGCTTGGCCTGAGAAATCCAAGGGCCCGTGATAGTGAGTGGATAGAAGAAAGTAGCGGAGAATCTCACCCGTGACTTCTTCGGACCAGTCAGATTTTTCAAAGATCTCGCGGATGGTGAAGAAGTTGCCAAGTGACTTCGACATCTTCTCTTTATTGATTTGGACAAACCCGTTATGGACCCAATACTTGGCGAATGGCTGGCCCGTCGCACCGCATGACTGAGCGATTTCATTCTCATGGTGAGGAAAGATCAGATCCATCCCTCCACCGTGAATATCAAAGGTTTCACCAAGATGCCGGATCGACATGGCTGAGCATTCAATATGCCAGCCTGGTCGGCCTTGCCCCCAAGGGCTTTCCCATGCCGGTTCGCCTGGCTTGCTTTTTTTCCAGAGGGCGAAATCCATTGGATTGTGCTTGCGCTCATCGACTTCAACGCGGGCTCCGGCTTGGAGATCTTCAAGCTTGCGTTTGGAGAGAGCGCCATAGGCTGGATATTGAGCCACGTCAAAATACACGTCGCCCTCGACCTGGTACGCCAGCCCTTTGCGGAGCAAAGTCTCGGTCAGTTCGATGATCTCCGCCATGTGTTCCGTCGCCTTTGGTTCGACTGAGGCTGGGCGCACACCGAGTCTTGCCATATCGTCATGATAGGCTTGGATAAACTTCTGCGTTACCGTCTCACAGTTGATACCCTGCTCATTGGCCCGCTTGATGATCTTGTCATCGACATCCGTGAAGTTCTTCACAAAGGTGACAGTATAACCACTGTATTCCAAGTAGCGCCTGAGCACGTCAAAGACCAGTGCGCTACGGGCATGACCGATGTGGCAATAGTCGTAGACCGTTACGCCACAGACATACATGCGTACGTGTTTCGGTTCCATCGGCTCGAACACTTCTTGCCGCCCGGTCAGGGTATTGAACAGTTTGAGCATACGATTTAGGGCTCTGCGCTCGTTCTGCGTTTGGGCCAATGTGACCACAGGAAGTAGCCGATGCCTACGGCCAGGACAAGTCCGATGAGGATATCAAATTGATGAAAGTAGTCACGGAGGTGTTCCCATTCTTCTCCCATCCGAAGGCCGATGTACGCCAGGAGATAGCACCAGGGCAGAGCGCCGACAAACGTAAACACCACGAAGCGCGGGAAATTCATCTTTGCAATGCCGGCCGGAAGTGAGATGAACGTCCGCACGACCGGCAGCATTCTTCCAAAAAAGACCGCGGCCTCTCCATATTTGGCGAACCAGCGGTCGGCAACATCCAGATCGTGCTCTGACACTAGGAAGTACGGTCCGTAGCGCTCCGCAAAGGGTCGTCCTCCCCAGACACCCGCATAGTACGCGACAATGGATCCCAGTACATTCCCAACGGCGCCGGCCAACGTGACCCCCAGCATGGTGAATTCTCCGGTCGTCACAAGATACCCAGAAAACGGCATGATGATTTCGCTCGGCAGCGGGATACAGGCGCTCTCAACGGCCATCGTGAACAGAATGCCCCCGTAGCCGAATCGTGAAATGCAGGCGATCACGAATCGGCTGAGTTCGCCAATGATCGTTTCGATGAATTCGCCGATCATGTCTCTAACTCCTCCGCGCCAACCCGTATTGACCGTATGATAGCGGACCTTCGAACCCCCTGTTTTATCATCGTCTCCCACGGGCGAAATTGATCAAGGACCCCGTAGTGCGTACTATCCAGGTGGATCGGTGTAATGGAGATACACCCGTCTTCGATAGCCTCATGGTCCGCATCTTTACTACGGCTCCACGAGACGCGTTTCCCGGCAATCCAATAGTATTTTCGTCCGTGAGGATCAACCTTCTCGATAATGGGATTCTGGAATCGCCTTCGGCTGAGACAGGTGACTCGCACACCTTTGATGCCCGATCGTGGGCGGTCAGGAATATTCACATTCAATAGGGTCTCGTCAGGCAGTCCCCTGGCTAGCACCAACTGTGCGACCCGTACAGCGTACATGACACCCACGTCAAAGTGAAATCTATCTTTCCCTTCTTGAGACACCGCGATGGATGGGACACCGAGGATAGTTCCCTCCATAGCCGCCGAAACGGTGCCCGAATACATCACATCATCGCCGAGATTGACTCCCTTATTGATCCCGGACACCACAAGATGCGGTGGTTTAGGCATAATCTTCAGCAACGCCAAATTCACGCAATCCACTGGAGTCCCATTGACCGCAAAGAATCGTGGTTTAACCTCCTGAACCCTCAGTGGTTTGTGCAACGTCACGGCATGGGCGACGGCCGTACGCTCACGATCTGGAGCGATCACCCAGACGTCGCCAATTTTAGCCAGCCCTTTCGCGAGGGTCAGGATTCCTGGCGAGTGGATGCCATCGTCGTTGGTGACAAGAATGCGCATGATGGAGATTCAACAAAAAGAGCTGCCTGCGGTAGCTCGGGGATCGGCACTCATTTCGCTACGATTATCGGTGAAGGTCCGGACATCTGTGACACTGGAGACTGGTCGGGGCGGCGGGATTTGAACCCACGACCACTCGCACCCCAAGCGAGTGCGCTACCGGGCTGCGCTACGCCCCGACATATCTGAATCTCAATCGATCTGCTGTCTTATCAATAGTCCGTGAATCGTTCTCGATGAAATGGCGTTTTAGTGATCATGCGTGCGAGTCGAGGATCTTGAGAATAATTCGAAGGTCTCCCATCACCTTTTTCGCGATTTCCCTCGGGCGCAGTTTGCGTGAGTTGATCCTCCTGCGACGCACCCAGTACCGTTTCACCCCTTCGATCGTATGTCCTTCTTCATAGAGCATCCGCTTGATTTCCAGGACGGTTTCCACATCCCGTTGGACATAAAGGCGTTGATTTCCTCGACTTTTTTTTGGCTTTAAAAAGGTGAATTGCGATTCCCAAAAGCGGAGCACGTACGCGGGAAGCTTCGTTAGGTGACTCACCTCACCAATTTTATAGAAAACCTTACTCCCCAGCCTGGGTTCAGTTCCCATGACCGGCCTCACGGTGCGGTCGACGATGTGGGTGAAGTAGCCTTACGAATTGACGTACTTCTTGAACACCTGACTTGGTCGAAACGTGACGACGCGTCGGGGGGTAATCCCAATTTCTTCTCCAGTTCGAGGATTTCGTCCTTTACGGGCACCCTTACTGCGTACAACAAAATTTCCAAACCCCGCGATTTTGACCGAGTCTCCCTTTTGCAATACAGACTTGAGGAGATTCAAGACAAACTCCACGATATCAGATGCCTCGTTTTTTGAAATACCGACCTGCTTGAAGATTTCCTCAGCGATATCAGCCTTTCTCATGCTGTCCCCCCAACGTGACCGCAATAACTCGCCGCACTGGTCTGCTTAAGAGATCCATTCCCGTTGCGATGAGTTTTGCTTAAGTTACGTGAGGTTACGAAGCCTGTCAAGAATAAATTTGGAGAATTCCTACGAAAATACGCTAATCCGTGGCAAGCAGTTTGTACTCGATGCTATCTGCCAAGGCTTGCCATGTCGCCTCCATGATATTTTCCGATACCCCAACCGTGCCCCACTTATCCTTGTGATCTCCGGATTCAATCAAGACCCGCACCTTAGATTCCGTCCCTTTATTGGCCGCGAGGACGCGCACCTTATAATCAAGCAGTTTGACTTCTTGTAGTTGTGGGTAGAATTTTTCCAAAGCCTTGCGCAAGGCGTGGTCCAGTGCATTCACCGGCCCAGCACCGACGGCCGCCGTATGCTCGACCGCCTCGCCAACCTTCACCATCACCGTGGCTTCTGAAAGAGGTGGCCCATCTTCTTGTTTTTTCTCGACAATCACACGAAAACCTAGGAGCTGAAACGAGGGTTTATGACTCCCCATGACCTTCCGCATCAGGAGCTCAAATGAACCTTCGGCTCCCTCGAACTGATAGCCCTGGCTTTCTCGATCCTTCAAGGCATGGATCAACTCATTGACCTTGGCGTGGCCTTTCGTCAGTTTGATTCCAAAGGCATCAATCTTATCCAGCAGTCCGCTGCGTCCTCCGTAATCGGAGATCAGCATCCGCTGTCGATTGCCGACTCGTGCCGGATCGACATGCTCATAGGTCGCCGGATTTTTCAGCACAGCGTGAATGTGGACGCCCCCTTTGTGTGCAAACGCTGAGTCCCCGACATAGGGCTGATGCTTATTCGGCATCAGATTCGCGATCTCCGTCACATAGCCGGAAACGTCTTTCAGGTGACTCAGTCGATCACTCAAGGCACGGCGTTTCATCTTCAATTCTAAATTGGGAATGATCGAGCAGAGGTTGGCATTCCCGCACCGCTCTCCAATCCCATTAATCGTTCCCTGGACTTGGAGAATGCCGGATTCGATCGCGACCAGTGAGTTCGCCACGGCCATTTCACAGTCGTTATGGGCATGTATACCGAGCGGAACAGCACATTCCCGCTGAATCACGCTGCAGATCTCACGAATCTCCCACGGCATCGTCCCGCCGTTGGTATCACACAAGATCACTCGCTCGGCCCCAGCCTCCACCGCTTTATGAATCGTTGCCAACGCATAGTCGGGATTGGTCTTGTAGCCGTCGAAGAAATGTTCTGCATCATAAAACACTCGGCGTCCCTTGCTACGCAGATAGGCAACGGAATCGCCGATCAATTCTAAATTCTTGGCTAATGAGATACCGAGCGCGTCGGTCACATGCAACGACCAGGTCTTCCCGAAGAGCGTGATGGTCGTGGTCTCTGCCGCGAGCAAGGCTTGGAGATTGGGATCTTTGCGGACCGTGTTGCTGGCTTTCCGGGTCGACCCAAACGCGATCACGTTCGCATGCTTCAACGGGATGGTCTTAATCATCCGGAAGAATTCAATATCCTTCGGGTTCGCCCCCGGCCACCCACCTTCGATAAAATGGACGCCCAACTCGTCCAGCTTCTGCGCAATTAAGACCTTGTCGTCGGCCGAGAAGCTGACGTCTTCCGCCTGAGCGCCGTCCCGCAAAGTCGTGTCATAGATCTCCAACCCCGCAGCTTGTTCCGCCGACGGCCGTCGTGGGTGCGCGGGCGGATGCTCACGTGAGGCGCGAGGGACACGAGATTGATGGGATTTTCGAGTCATGGTGAGAAAGGGTATCAGGAGATGGGCTCCCCTGTCGAGATGGGAGGAACATCATTCGTGTGGGCATTCAGGTCAGATTCATTCTCGTAGGGGAGTATCGTTCAAGCACCCTGCCTTGTCGAGGCTTTTGCCAAACAGGTGTCAGTCCTGCCTCTGATCCAGATCGAAGGCCGTATGGAGCGCGCGCATGGCCAGCTCCAAGTACTTCTCCTCGATCACACAGGAGATTTTGATCTCCGACGTGCTGATCATCATGATGTTGATGCCCTCTCGGGACAACACCTCGAACATCTTCGCTGCCACGCCGGAGTGTGAGCGCATACCGACGCCGATCAGCGAAACCTTAGCAATCGCCTCGGTGATCGACACGGACTTGGCTTCGATGTCCTTTGCCACGTTTTGAATGAGAGGCTCGGCTTTTTTCAAATCGGCACGGGGGACGGTAAAGGAAAGGTCGGTCAGGGCCGCTTGACCGATGTTCTGAATAATCATGTCGACATTGATATGGGCCTCTGCCACGGGACCAAAAATTCTGCCGGCAATACCGGGCTTGTCCGGAACTCCGACGATCGTGATTTTGGCTTGATTGCGGTCTCCTGTCACCCCGGCTACCGCTACCGCCTCCATATCCTTGTCTTCCTTCGTCACGAGCGTTCCCTTCCCTTCTGTAAAGCTGGAATTCACTTCGACAGGCACATTGAACTTGGCGGCAAATTCCACCGATCTGGTTTGAAGCACTTTTGCGCCAAGACTCGCCATCTCCAGCATCTCTTCATAGGCAATCTTGTTGATCCGCTTGGCTGCGGGCACGATGTTGGGATCCGCAGTATAGACCCCGTCGACGTCAGTGAAGATGACGCACCGATTCGCCTTCAAGGCTGCCGCCAGCGCAACGGCGGAGAGATCGGACCCCCCTCTGCCGAGGGTGGTGACATCAGACCGTTCATTGATGCCTTGGAATCCGGCCACGACGGGGATGACACCCTCGTTCAGCGCCTCCTTAATGCGATCAGCGGTGACACGTGCGATCCGAGCTTTGGTATGGGCGCTGTCTGTGATAATACCGACCTGACGGCCCGTAAAGGACCGCGCGTTAAGCCCTCGCCCACGCAATTCCATTGCGAGCAGCGCGATCGTGACGCGCTCTCCCGTCGAGAGCAACATATCCAGTTCACGCTCATCTGGAGTCCCTGTGACCTCATGGGCGAGCTTGAGCAAGCGATCCGTTTCGCCGCTCATCGCCGAGAGGACGACGACAACCTGATGCCCTTCACCTTGGGTGCGGGCCACACGGTCGGCCACGCGATGGATGCGCTCGATCGTGCCAACGGAGGTGCCGCCGTATTTTTGAACGATCAGCGCCACGCTCGTCAGTTCTTTGAGAAGAATTTGTTCGCGAATTTGGTCGCGTCACGAGCAGGGGTGCTAGAGGCACTTGCATCGGCCTCGGTGAAACGGCGACCGGCAGTCCCGACATCTTTTCCGCCTCCTTCACCGAACGCATAGAATGCCGGCCCCTGAATGCCCGCACTATGGTCACAGATCACCAGGAAGCGATAGGGACCTTGCTTGTCCAACCCGTCAACTAAGGGACCCATCAGGTTCCGATCGAAGTCTTCGATTCCCCGGACCTTAGCCTTGATGTCGGTGCCATAGATGACCTCGTCCGTCAACTTGGCGTGGACGTACACAAAATCCTTCTTGGCAAATTCCTCCAAGGCTACAGCCGCCTTAGTCCGAAGGTCTCCAGCTTCCAGCCGTTCAGGATCCACCGCATCGAGGCCTGCATTGATCCCAACGCCCCGATGGACGTCGTTGGTAGCCACGACCGAGCCCACGATGTCGTATTGTTCCGCCAGACTCGGCCAGATCACGGCCCGCCCTTCACCCCAGAGCCAGAGGCAATTGGCTGGTCTCTTCCCGGCAGCAACTCGTTCATCATTGATCGGATGATCCCGCAAAATCAGGTAGGATGCATCCATGAGCTTCCGAAGAATATCTGCCCCATCTCCGGTCGGTAGCGCATCAGCGATCGATTGGCCGAGTATCGACTGCGGATCGGTGCAGAGAGCTCTCGGTTTTCCATTCACCCACACCATGACATGCCGATGCCCGGCGCCGGGATAGAATTGGATGGTTTCGGAGCCAAGCTGTTCATTGATCGACTCGAGCAAATCACGCGCGTCCTCCGTCTCGATCAACCCTGCCGTTGCATCTTCCATGATGACATGGGGGCCTAATTTTTTGATTTCCCCTCCCTTGCCTCCCTCCGGTGCCAAGGTGACCATTGTGCAGCGATAGACCACATCCTGCTCCGTCGCAGAGACCCCCAAGCTGGCCGCTTCAAGAGGTCCCGGACCGGGGTAATACCTTTTCGGGTCATAGCCAAGGATCGCGGTGCCGATCAGCCCGCCACCTGGGTGAACACCTTCAGCGGGAATCAGCAGTTGTCCAAGTTCTCCGCGCTGCGCCAGTCGATCGAGATAGGGCGTGGCGGCCGTTTGGAGTGGGGTCCGGCCTCCGAGTTCTTCTTGTGGGTGATGGGCGATTCCGCCGGCATGCACAATCACATATTTCATGGAGTTTACTCGCCTCTCAGACTTTCAAAAACCGGGCAACGTCCTCGCGCGTCGCCTTGACAGTTTGTGGTGGTTTCGACACGCCGATCGCCGTGTCAGCATCCTTCAATCCATGTCCAGTCAAGGTGCAGACGACGGTTTCCCCTTCTTTCAGAGCCTTGTTTCTATGCAGTTTTGCCACCCCGGCAACAGATGCAGCCGACGCTGGTTCGCAAAAGACTCCTTCCGTAGCCGCCACTGTAGTGTACGCCTGAAGAATTTCCTCATCTGTCACCATATCGATCAGGCCGATGGACTCGTCAACCGCTGCGAGGGCTGACGACCAGCTGGCAGGATTGCCGATCCGAATTGCGGTGGCAACGGTTTGGGGGTGTTCGACGACTTTTCCCAACACGATCGGGGCTGCCCCTGAAGCCTGAAACCCCATCATGCGTGGGACTCGCCTGACCTGGTTCGCCGCACGGTATTCTTTGTACCCTTTCCAATAGGCGGTAATGTTGCCGGCATTCCCGACCGGTAAGACATGCAGGGCCGGAGCCTCGCCGAGTTGGTCGCAGATCTCAAAGGCCGCAGTTTTCTGTCCCTCGATCCTAAACGGGTTCACTGAGTTGACCAGTTCAATGTGGAGCGATGTAGAAAAGTCTTTTACGAGCGCCAGGGCTTGATCAAAATTGCCCTCGATCTGAATGACCGTCGCCTGATGCATCATTGCCTGGGAGAGTTTGCCCATCGCAATCTTTCCGGCTGGAATCAAGACGTAGACAGACAACCCAGCACGAGCTCCATAGGCGGCGGCTGAGGCTGAGGTATTACCTGTCGAGGCGCACATCACAGCCCGCGCGCCGGCTTCTACCGCCTTTGAAATGGCCAGCGTCATGCCGCGATCTTTGAATGACCCCGTGGGATTGACTCCTTCAAATTTGAGATAGAGCTCGATTCCTGGAGCGATCGCCTTGGCCAATCTTGTTGCAGAAATCAGAGGCGTGTTGCCCTCTCCCAAACTGATGACCGGAGTCTTTTCGGTCACAGGGAGAAATTTCCGGTACTCCTCTATGACCCCACGCCAGCGATTCATCGATCACTCATCCTTGCCTTCGACCCGAATCAACATCGTCGGCTCGGAGACGAACGGCTTTCGGTTGATTTCACGAAGGGCGGTTTGTACATCACGTTCTTTCGCGCTGTGTGTCTTGATGACGACCGGCACCGTTTGTCCTTCACAACGCCCTTGTTGCACCATGGACGAAATGCTGATCCCACAGCGTCCCAACTCACCGGCGATCTGCGCCAACACACTCGGGCGATCCACAACCGTGAACCGGAGATAGTAGAGTGAGCTGATTTCTTCCATCGGCCGCAACCGAAGCGGTCGTCGCTGGTCCTGCTGGAATGAGGCCACCGGCACACGACCGATGGAACCCTTGATCACGTTCCTGGCGATCGCGATGATGTCGCTCACCACGGCACTTCCGGTCGGCATGGATCCCGCTCCTCGGCCATAGAGGACAACATCCCCAACGGCGTCCCCCACAAGCTGAATGGCATTGTAGACATCCTCGACTTGGGCGATCGGTGAGGTGGATGGAAGCATGGTAGGATGAACCCGCGCTTCGATTTCCCCATCCATGAGCTTCGCAATACCAAGCAGCTTGATTGTATACCCGAACTGCTTTGCATAGGCGATGTCGATCGGTGTGATATTGGTAATGCCTTCGGTATAGACTTCCTTGAAGTTAACCGGCATGCCGTAGGCAAGACAAGCCAGAATGGCAAGCTTGTGGGCCGAATCGATCCCCGCAACGTCAAAGGTTGGGTCGGCCTCGGCATAGCCGGCTCGCTGTGCGTCCTGTAGCACCTCTTGGAAGCTGTGTCCTTCATGGGTCATGCGGGACAAAATGTAGTTCGAGGTCCCGTTGATGATCCCATAGATGGACTCAATCCTATTGGCGGCCAACCCCTCCGTCAATGCACGAATGACAGGAATCCCCCCGCCCACACTGGCCTCGAACCCCAATTCCACACCCCTGCTCGTGGCGGCTTGAAAAATTTCCTCTCCATGCAGCGCGAGCAGCGCCTTGTTGGCGGTGACGACATGTTTTCCCGCTGCAATCGCATCCAACATGACCCGCTTCGCCATATCGTATCCACCGATGAGTTCAATCACGATATCGACGTTCGGATCGGTCAGCACCTGTTTGACATCGGTGGTAAGCACACCGGGCGCGAGTGCGACACCGCGATCTCTGGTAATATCGAGATCCGCCACGCGAACCAGCTCGATCGACACACCCACGCGACGGGTGATGAGGGCCGCACTGTTCAGCAGAATCTTCGCGACTCCGGTCCCGACTGTGCCGAATCCGATGATCCCGACTCCGATACGCGACTTCACTCGTCACCCCCATCGAGTTTGAGGGCCTTGCGGATCCCTCGCACGGCTTGCCTGGTCCGATGCTCGTTTTCCACGAGACCAAATCGCACATAGTCGTCTCCACCTTCGCCGAATCCGATGCCGGGCGATACAGCCACCTTCGCCTCCTTGAGCAACAATTTTGAAAACTCCAATGACCCCATATGTCGGTAGGGTACAGGGATAGGCGCCCAGACAAACATCGTGGCTAGCGGTTTGGCAACGTGCCATCCGATTCGATTAAGTCCTCCCACCAACACATCGCGGCGTTTTTGATACCGCTGCACAGTCTCTTTGACGCAGTCCTGAGGACCGTTCAGCGCGATCACACTCGCGATCTGCAGCGGTTGAAAAATCCCATAATCAAGATAGCTTTTGATCTTTGCCAAGGCCCCGACCACCTCTCGATTACCCACACAGAACCCAACCCGCCAGCCGGGCATATTGTAGGCTTTGGAGAGTGTATAGAACTCCACGCCACAGTCCTTGGCGCCAGGGACCTGGAGAAAACTGGGAGCCTTGTACCCGTCAAATACCAGATCGGCATAGGCAAGATCGTGAATGACGATGACGTTATGCTCTTTGGCAAAGACCACGATCTTCTTAAAAAACTCCAGATCGACGACAGCGGTAGTTGGGTTATGCGGAAAATTAATGACGAGAATCTTTGGCCTTGGGAACGTCTGCCGATACACACGGGTCAGGTCTTCGAAAAAATCGCTGTCCTGCCGAAGTTCGATTCCACGAACTTCTCCACCGGCGATGATGAAACTGTACATATGGATCGGATATGTGGGTGTCGGGGTCAGGACGACATCACCCGGACCAATCATGGCCAAGGCCAGGTGGGCGAGCCCTTCTTTGGATCCGATGGTAACGATGGCTTCTGTTTCTGGATCCAACTCGACATCATAGTTTCGCTTATACCAACTGCAAATTGCATGGCGCAGCTTGGTTATTCCTCTCGACGCCGAGTACCGATGGTTCTTACCCTTTCGGGCCGCCTCGATCATCTTTTCGACGATATGGGACGGAGTCGGCTGATCGGGATTACCCATCCCGAAATCGATAATGTCCTCACCGCGTTGCCGTGCTTCAAGCTTCAGGGATTGAACCTGGGCGAAGACATACGGGGGCAGTCGTTTAATCCGATAGAAACCTTCGCCCAACCCCATGAACTTCCCTTGACCGTTTCTAGAAAATTAGAAGTAGGACTCATCGCCCTGAATGAGCGAGGGGACGAGAGTCGCATATTCTAATTCAGGGCCGTGGTCGAGTCAATTTGCGTTATTTTCTCTAGGCTACTGAAAAAAGTACCGGATCGGGCGTGCACCAGAGCGGCTGCTGCATGATTCGGCAATCCTCTCCTTGCCCCCTCTGATTCCTTTCTGCTAGTAATACAGATGGGTGATTTTCTCTTGAGCCCCAAAAAGTTCCACCTTCACATTATCCGATAGGGGCTTGGTTTCTAGAACAAGGAGGGGCGATGCCTCGGCTTGGTGTAAACGTCGACCATGTTGCGACTTTGAGACAGGCTCGCGGGGGGACCGATCCGGATCCATTGGCTGCAGCGATTCTCGTGGAGCTCGCGGGAGCCGACGGGTTGGTCGTGCACTTGCGAGAGGACCGTCGGCATATTCAAGATCGCGATCTCCGTCTTCTCCGCGAAGTCACCCGTACCAAGCTTGATCTAGAAATGGCTGCGGACGATGAGATGGTGAAAATCGCACTCAATGTTAGACCGGATCTGGTCACATTGGTACCGGAAAAGCGACAGGAACTAACCACCGAAGGAGGTCTCGATGTGGCCGGGCAGCGGGATCGGATTCAACACATCATCTCCGAGTTGCATGGCGGCGGAATTCCGGTCAGCGTCTTTATCGAGCCTGATCTCGGCCAAGTGAAGGCGGCACACAAAATCTCCGCAGATTTTGTGGAGCTGCACACCGGTCGCTATGCAAACGCCACACGATCCAAAGAAGCTGATACCGAGTTCGAATCCATCACGCAAGCTGCAAGGCTGGCGTACAAGTTAGGGATTGGAGTCAATGCTGGCCACGGACTGGATTATCGCAACGTCAAGCGCTTGACGCATATTGCAGAAATCGTCGAGTACAACATCGGCCATAGTATCATCGCCCGGGCCGTCCTTGTGGGGATTGTTCAGGCTGTCAAAGAAATGAAGGCCCTCCTGGGCTAACGCCATAGGCCTACGAGTCTGTCCGTTCATCATCCTCGGTACATCATGACCAAAATCGTCACCGCCGCACAGATGCAGGAGCTTGATCGGAGAACGATCACCGAGGCTCGCGTGCCGGCCACGACCTTGATGGAACGAGCCGGAATGGGGATTGTCTCTTCCCTTGAGGAACGGTGGGGATCTGTTCGCGGCAAGACGGTAACCATCGCCTGCGGGAAAGGAAATAACGGTGGTGATGGGTTTGTGGCAGCTCGTCTTCTTCGCCGACGTCATGCGAAGGTGCGTGTCCTCATGCTTGCATCCCCCCGGGAACTCAGTCGCGATGCCGCCACGATGTATAAGCAATTCGTTCGTGGAGCAGGCACTGGTTCCGTGTATCCCTTCACGTCAAAGGCTCAGACACAAACGCTTGTGAACGACAGTGACATTCTGATTGATGCACTCCTAGGAACGGGGCTTTCCTCCCCAGTCACTGGTCGCTATGCGGACGTCATTGACGGTATCAACGACGCCCTTCATCCCGTGGTAGCCGTCGATCTTCCATCTGGGCTCCATGCAGACACCGGGGCTATCCTTGGGCGAACGGTTCGCGCATCCCTCACGGTCACATTCGGCCTCCCTAAATTAGGGCTCTATCAAGGTCAGGGAATGGATCACGCGGGGGAGATCAGGGTTATTGATATCGGTATACCGTCTACCTACGTCGACGCTGTGGCCAGTCGTATCACCTTGATGAACCGAACAACGGTGGAGGCATTCCTCCCCAAGCGACGTCCATCAAGTCATAAAGGAACGTTTGGGCATGCCGGTATCATCGCAGGGTCAGTGGGAAAAACCGGTGCCGCTGCGCTTGCCGCTCGGGCCGCGCTCCGTGTGGGAACAGGGTTGGTAACTGTCGCAACACCCTCTAGCGTCAATGATGTACTGGAATCCAAATTGCTTGAGGCCATGACCGTCCCCATGCCGGAAACAAAGGCGAGGACGTTGGCGAGGACTGGCTTGGACCGGTTGATCTCGTTCATAACGGCCAAAACGGCCATCGCGATCGGGCCAGGCCTCTCAACGGCCCCAGAGACAGTCGAGCTCATTCAGGCCCTGACCAAACACGTTGACCGACCATCGGTGTTTGACGCCGACGCGCTGAACGCCTTATCCGGACGTATTGGTTTGCTCTCATCCTGCAAAACTCCCCCGATCATTACACCCCATCCTGGTGAGATGGCCCGACTCGAGCCGGATGCCACGTCTCACACCGTCAATAATGACCGGATTGGTATTGCCACACGCTTTGCCCGAGAACGCGGTTTGTTCGTTGTGTTAAAAGGCTCCAGAACGGTGGTGGCACGACCGGACGGTGCGGTTGCGATCTGTCCGACAGGAAATCCAGGTATGGCGACGGCGGGAACAGGGGATGTGTTGACGGGCATGATAGCAGGACTTCTTGCACAAGGCCTTCCTTCATGGGAGGCGGCCTCCGCCGCAACCTACCTCCATGGATTAGCGGGTGATTTGGCGGCTGCCGACAAGGGACAAGCCGGCATGATCGCGGGAGATCTGGTGGAACAGATTCCCTATGCGCTCAAACTTGTTCGCGAGACCGCAGAAAATTGATTCGATTTTGGAATGCGACGCGCCCGTCCGCTACCGTTTCTATGTCTAACACTCGCGACCTCCTGGATGTGACGCTTGCATCTCCTCGTGAGACAGATTTGTTTGGCCGGACTATCGGGACCGTGCTGCGAGGAGGCAACGTACTCACCTTGATCGGAGAATTGGGTGCAGGCAAAACTGCCCTGGTCCGTGGGATCGTGGCCGGGCTTGGTGGATCAACGTCAGCCGTCTCCAGTCCCACGTTCATGCTCATGCATGAGTACCAAGGAAGACTTTCGCTCATTCACCTTGATCTCTATCGATTACACCAACCTGCAGAAGCTGAGGCAATCGGATTATCGGCCTGCTTTTCAGGTGAGACCGCGACCGCGATTGAATGGGCCGATCGATTCCCTGAGTTACTCCCAGCAGATCGCCTCGACATCGAGTTGATTCATCGAACCAGAACGACCAGAATGGCGCGGCTGAAGGCCCGAGGGACTGAGGCTCGATCGCTTTTGATGCGGATTCGTAAGGCTCGTTATTCCAGAGGTCGGCGATCACGCTCGCCTCAATCGGGGGGGCGAGCCAGTGGAAAGGTTTCTGGTCGATGATTCGTGTTGTCTTAATCGGGATCCTCTTGCTGCTCTCACTGGCGTTTTTCCTTCAAAACCAGGAAGAGGAAGTCACCCTGAGATATTTCTTCGGTTTACTTGAAGCCTCGACTCCCATTTACCAACCCATCATGGCTGGTTTCCTCGTCGGTCTCCTTGTCGCAGCTATCTTATTGTTTCCCCCTTGGGTACGAGCACGAATCGACCTTAAACGAAAAACAAAGGCCTTACAGCAAGCCGAGGTCGATTTGGAACGACTCCGGGAATCTCTGGAACGGATCTCTGGCCGATCATCTGCTGGCTCCCAACTTGAAGCTTCTGTGGGCTTTCATGATGAATGATCTCAACCTGAGTCCATTGATGCGACAATATCGCGACATCAAGCAGGGATATCCTGATGCAATCCTGTTTTTCCGTGTCGGAGATTTTTATGAGATGTTCTATGAAGATGCTCAGGTGGCCTCTGGGATTCTCTCCATTGCCCTAACCTCACGCGATAAGAATAGTGCTGATCCAGTTCCCCTGTGTGGCGTTCCATTTCATGCCGCGACCGGCTACATCGCGAGGTTATTGAAAGCCGGACGGATTGTGGCCCTCTGTGAGCAGGTCGAAGATCCCAAGGCTGCGAAAGGCCTGGTTCGGCGCGAGGTCGTGAGACTATATACTCCTGGCACACTGGTCGATACTGAGTTTCTGTCTCCTGGCGAGTTCAACTATTTAATGTCGCTGGCTATTCTTCCGGATTCAGCCCGAGGATTTATTATTGGCCTGGCTACCCTTGAGGTATCTACGGGCGAATTTTGGGTCATGGAGACGGACGGTCCCCAAGCCGTTCACCAACTCAGAGATGAGCTCACGCGGTCGGATCCTCGAGAATTGTTGCTTCCCGACAATTTGGATCGCCAACGCTTCCGCTGGATTGACGAGGTCGTCGAGGCTCGGTTGTGCCTCCGTCCCTCGTGCTCATTTGACCCACAACATGCTACCCGTGTGCTCTACAAGCACTTCGGCGTGGAATCTCTTGCAAGTATCGGCTGTCAACATCTGTCTGCAGGCATCGGGGCAGCTGGTGCGGTACTGGAATACCTCCGCGAGACCCAGCCGGCGGTTCCGTTAACTCACATCCGTCGGATTCTACCACGGGGGACGAACGAGTGCATGCAGCTGGATAGTGCCACCATTCGCAATCTCGAATTGCTTAAACCATTGACCGGAGGAGAGGCTTCGCCCAATTCACACTCGACAACCCTCGTCAGTATCCTCGATCGCACTATCACGGCCATGGGTAGCCGTCTTCTCCGCCAGTGGCTGATGAGGCCGTTGATTCGCTGCGAACAGATCCGCCCCAGATTGGATGCCGTCGAGGAATTGAAAGACCAGATGATAGTCCGAACGGCTCTCCGAACTGCCTTGCGGGAGATTCAAGACATCGCACGACTTGGGAGTCGTCTTGTCCTGGGGTTGTCAGGCCCGCGTGAGCTGCTTGCCCTGAAACGATCACTCAGCGCCTTACCAGAAGTTCTCCTTCAATTAGATCACCTTCAAAGCCAACTGTTTTGTGATGCACGAGCTTCGTGGGATAGTGCTCAAGATCTCCATGAGCTGATCGACCAATCCATCCTCCCAGATGCGCCGCTTTCGATCCGAGATGGCAACATTTTTAAAGAAGGCTACGATCCTCACATTGATGAGTGGCGCAAGGCGAGTAAAGAAGGTAAGGGATGGATTGCTGCGCTTGAAGTTCGCGAACGGGAACGATCCGGCATTGAATCGCTGAAGGTGCGTTACAACCAGGTCTATGGCTATTATCTCGAGGTGACCAAGGCCAATCTGCATCGTGTCCCGCCCGACTATATCCGCAAGCAAACCCTCGTGAACGCCGAGCGATTCATGACAGCGGAGTTGAAAGCGCTTGAAGAGCGTGTCATCGGGGCTGATGTCAAACTTGTTGCCAGCGAGCAGGACGCGTTTGTTCGTCTTCGGTCACGTTTGGCCGATAGCGCGCATCGGCTGGACAGAATAGCCACCACTCTTTCCCTTATTGACGTCGTAGCTGGGTTGGCAGAAGTTGCTGCCCTCCATCGATACGTGAAGCCAACGGTGACGGATGAGGGAATGCTCAGTATTCACGAAGGTCGTCATCCTGTTGTCGAATGTCTTGGCATCGATTCCACCTTCGTCCCAAATGACACCTGTCTGGATCTGAGTATGAACCGTCTCTTAATCATTACCGGACCAAACATGGCAGGAAAGAGCACCTATCTTCGGCAAGTCGCATTGATTGTTCTGATGGCGCAGATTGGTAGCTTTGTTCCTGCAGCGGAGGCCAGAATCGGAGTCACTGACCGTATTTTCACACGAGTGGGGGCCTCTGACAATCTCGCTGGAGGCCAGAGCACCTTCATGGTTGAAATGGTCGAGACGGCCCAAATCCTCGAAACTGCCACACGGCGGAGTTTGATCTTGTTGGATGAAATCGGTCGAGGCACAAGCACTTATGATGGGCTGAGCATTGCCTGGGCCATCGCAGAGTATATCCATGACTGCACACGATTAGGGGCACGGACCTTGTTTGCCACGCACTATCATGAAATGACCAATCTCGAACAGCAGCGGACCGGGATCAAAAATTATCGCGTGGCGGTTCAGGAGCGTGGTGGAGATGTCGTCTTTCTTCGAAAGATCGTGGCGGGAAAAGCAGACCGGAGTTACGGTATTCATGTGGCCAAGCTTGCCGGATTACCGCCCACGGTTATTCACAGAGCACAAGCTGTCCTGTGCCAACTGGAGCAGCCCGATTCAGTGCGTTCCGAGTTCACACAAGAACACCCCTCCAAGACGAACCATGCTCTCCCTCACCCTCATCCAATCATCGATGAGGTAAAGCAGATCGATCTATTTTCAATAACACCGCTGGATGCGATGAATCGCCTTGCGGACCTCCAACGCCTGGTCAATCAGGACTCCGGCCACAAATCCAGCACCTAGGAACTGGACGCGTTGATGAGATAAAGAAAAAGGCGGCTCCCCTCACAAGGGGGAGGCCGCCTTTTTATCTATCTGGTTCTATAGGTTAGTGGGCTTGATTATAGGACGCAGTCCAAGGAATCAATCCACCAACTGTTTTCCCACCAGGAAGCATGACATCATATTGCATACCGACGTTGCTCCCATCCGGTGAGACCGGAGATTCATTGAGAGTTGTTTTAGCCTTTGAACACGTTGCGTCAAACTCGTTCTTCCCCGCACATTCTTTAAATCGAAGGCCCGTGATACTTAGCGGCTTGCCCATTGTCCCGGACACCTCGGGAATCTTTTTCACCGACGAGATGACACGATGGTTCTGATCACTTTCTACGGCAACGAATTCGATCAAATCCGTGGTGCTACCAGGAGGCACTTCTTTGGCTGCTGCCGGTCCCGCATGGGGTCGCCCCATCTTCTTGAGTTCCTGCCAGGCAGATTTTTCAGCATAAAACTTTAGCGTTTTCCCTGGGTGAACTTTTTGCCAAAACAAGCCGCTCTCGGCATTACCGCCGTAGACGGCAACGTTGATCCAGACTGCTTCTTCATAGGGGTCCAACACGATGACCCGACCTTGGATAGTGGTCGGCTTGCTCATATCGCCCCACTCAAACCGTTCCTGAAATGATTCGATCGCCGGAGCCGTCGAAGCCATACCGAGTAGCAGCGCGACGGCTGCAAGAATGGCTGCACCTTGCTTCTGCAACATCATGATCACACCCTCCTTAAAACATCTTCCGCCGTTGGGAATGTCTAGTCTTCCTTCAGCACTTTGAAAGCGGTAATGGTTCGGCCACTCAACGTGACTTCCATAGCCACCAGTTCCTGCGAAGCCTTGATGATCTGGTCCATTAGCGCCTTGTCCTTGACAGCCAGGCGGACGGTGGTCGCTGCGTGGTACCAGCCAGAGTATGTCGAATTCTTTTCGGCTCCACCAGAAAATCCCCATGCACAGCAGCTGAACAAAGGATCTGGCGGTTTCACATCAAGCATGGTCGAGGACCGGCCACCTGTGTCACCAGAACCTGGTTCTCCAGTATTCCAGTACTGGATCCCAAACAGAAGTTCTCCATCGGGATTATCAGCCCATTGCGACCAAACCCGTCCTTGCAGCGTCTTCAGGCCAGCTTCGGCCTTCAGTGGTTTCCCGCCAACGACCGCATCAGCAAGTCCTAATTTTTCAATTGCCCCCGCGGCAAATGACGATTCGGCTGCTAGCAAGCCGAACCCACAAAATACCGCTACGGCAGCTAGAACGACAGCCCTCTTCATACCTCTTCCCTCCTTAGATCAAATTGAACACGATAGGTTGACCCGCCAATAATTATTCAGGATTCGCGATGTATTCAAGCACTGGCGTCGATACCCAAGTGAATCTATTACTCACTTTGGGCTGTACAAGTTCCTCAAAACCAGGCACAAAGCCCGGCCAATAGTATCGGAACGGTACTGAAACTGCGATGTCAAGTCAAGGAAATGTTTGGTTGAGCAGATCAGTGAACGGTTCTCTATTATATGATTAATAAACAATAGGTTACATGGCCACTGTCGGAAGATCTAGCAGCTGATCACCCATATCGCGCACTCAATGCATGCCCCTGTCGAGAGGTAATCGGCCCTAGCGCAGTTAATGCTATGCGCTTGGAGATAAATGAATCCTGCGCAACGCGAGATATCTGCTGCTCTGTCACGGCATCAATTTCTTTGAGCATGTCTTCGAGGGTTGTATGGGCCCCCGCTATGAGTTCATCTTTGGCAAGCTTATTCATACGACTATGGGAACTTTCCAAACTGAGCATGAGGCCCCCTTTCATCTGATCCTTCGTGCGCTTCAATTCAGTAGAATCGATACCCTGCCTGGCTAACTTTCGAATTTCACGATAAATGAGATCAAGCACACGCTCAACTTCTCTCGCCTGAGTCCCTGCATAAATCGTGATGGTTCCACCATCAGAATAGCCCGACAAGAAGGAATAGATCGAATAGGACAACCCTCGTTTTTCTCGTATCTCCTGAAAAAGTCTTGAGCTGACACTGCCACCCAACACACTGTTCAGGGCATAGACTGCGTATCGATCCTTATGACCGGCTGCAACCCCTGGCAAGCCTACACAGAGATGCACTTGCTCTAATGGCTTTTGTTTCATGGTCACGCCACAGTAGATGTTGGGAGGCGACCGTTTTGAAGGTAGCGCCCGACTTGTATGCCCATACTTTGCGAACATGTGGGCGACCGTGGCTTCGAGTTTGAGTTGATCAAAATTTCCGGCAACGGCAATCACGATCCTTTCTGGTCGATAGTGGGTATCAATGTATCGTAACAGGTCCTGCCGAGTGATTTGAGCAATAGTCGATTCCTTCCCAAGAATCGGGCGGCTCAGTGGATGCCTGCCCATCACCAATTTTGTATGAAGATCCTGGACCAGATCTTCCGGATCATCTTGGACCATCCGGATTTCCTCACGAATCACCTGTTTCTCTTTTTCAATTTCCTTTTTCTCGAGGCGTGATCGGAGGAAGAGGTCGGAAAGAAGATCTAGGGCCTGAGGCAAGTGTTGATCTAATACTTTCACGTAGAATGTCGTTGTCTCCCGCGTAGTGAAGGCGTTAATCTCCCCACCTAAGCCATCGATTTCTTTAGAGATATCTGTAGCAGACCGAGTGGTCGTCCCCTTAAAAAACATATGCTCAATGAAGTGGGAATACCCGGCCTCGACGGGGACTTCATCACGAGAGCCTACATCAACCCAGATGCCTATGGTGACGGATTTGAGAGTCGGGATTCGCTCGGTGACGAGGCGAATCCCGTTATCGAGAATGAGCTTGCGGTACAAGAGTTACTCGCCGGACGAATCCTTGGTGCCGCTTCCTGTCGGCATAGGAAGCGTCTCTTTTCGACTCAGCCGAATTTTGCCTTGCTTGTCGATTTCCAAAACTTTCACCAGAATTTGATCCCCTTCTGAGACTTCGTCTGACACCGCTTTCACACGGTGATGCGCTAGTTGAGAGATATGGACCAACCCATCCGTCCCCGGCAAGACCTCCACAAATGCGCCGAAGTCCATGATTTTTCTGACGGTCCCTGTATAAACTTTCCCCACTTCGACTTCTTCCGTCAAGCGACCGATGATGTCTTTGGCTTTTTGTAATGACGCCTCATCGGAAGAGGCAATGGTGACGACACCCGTATCCTCAACACTAATTTTGACTCCGCAATCGGATTGAATACCTCGAATCGTTTTCCCCCCCTGCCCGATGATGTCTCGAATTTTATCCTGTTTGACCTTCATCGTATGGATCCGTGGGGCAAATGGGGATAGCGCGGTCCTGGCTCCAGCAAGGGCCTTCGACATATGATCAAGGATATGCAATCGTCCCAGGCGAGCTTGCTCCAAGGCCCGCTGCATTAGCACGGTCGTAATTCCCCCAATTTTAATATCCATTTGGAGTGCCGTGACTCCGTTCTTTGTTCCACAGACCTTGAAGTCCATATCCCCTAAATGATCTTCCAGACCAAGAATGTCAGACAGAATGATGACGTCGTCGCCCTCCTTGATCAAACCCATCGCAATGCCTGCCACTGGCTCCTTGATCGGAACACCGGCATCCATCATAGCCAGTGTACCCCCACAGACCGTCGCCATCGACGACGACCCATTTGATTCTAAAATCTCAGACACAATCCGTAGCGTATAGGGAAAGGCATCTTTATCTGGAATGACTGGCTTCAACGCCCGTTCAGCCAATGCGCCATGCCCAACTTCCCGTCGACCCGGCGAGCGCAAGGGTCGAGCCTCTCCCACGCTGAACGGTGGAAAGTTGTAGTGGAGCATGAAGGTGCGGGTGTATTCACCTTCTAGTGCGTCGATGCGTTGTTCATCGTCGGTTGTTCCCAACGTAACAACCGCCAAGCTCTGTGTTTCGCCGCGGGTAAAAATGGCCGATCCGTGGGCCCTTGGTAGCGCACCAACTTCACAGGTAATCGGGCGGATGTCTGTAGGACCACGCCCATCGGCTCGAGACTGGTTCTCCAAAATCATTTTTCGGACTTCGGTGTACTCAAGCTCATGAAACACAATCTTCACATGTCGCTCACGTGACAGGTCATCCGTCTTTTTCAGCTTTTCAATGGCGTCTTCTAGAATCTGATCTAGCCGTTCTTGGCGAGCGGTCTTGTTGGAGATCATGATCGCTTCGCGAATCGGCTGGGCAACCAGCGTTTTGACCTCTGCCTGCAATTGCGGATCGATCGACTCAGCCACCACTTCTCGTTTCACCTTACCGACTTTTTTCGCCAATTCACCGATCTTCTTCACAATTTTCTTGATCTCTGCGTGAGCCAGTTCCAGCGCTTCGAGCATCGTCTGTTCGGGCAACTCGTTCGCCCCTGCTTCAACCATCATAACCGCATCGGCGGTACCTGCGACCACCAGGTGAAGGTCGCTCTGCTCCATTGACTCAAGGTCTGGATTGACGACAAGCTGTCCCTTGATACGGCCGATCTTCACTCCGGCGACCGGCCCATTGAACGGAATGTTCGAGACTGCCAGGGCGGCGGATGCCGCAGTGATTCCGATCACATCAGAAGACCCGGTCTTATCTGCCGAGAGCACCGAGGCAATGACCTGTGTTTCGAAATAGTAGCCTTCCGGAAAGAGTGGCCGTATGGGGCGGTCGATCAATCGGCTGGTCAAGACTTCTTTTTCAGCCGGACGACCTTCACGTTTAAAATAGCCGCCTGGAATTTTCCCCGCTGCGTAAGCCTTTTCCTGATAGTCGACGGTGAGTGGAAGAAAGTCGGTTCCTGGTTTGGCCGTCTGTGCAGCCACAGCCGTCGCCAGGACGACAGTGTCTCCGTATGTCGCCCAAACTGATCCGTCAGCTTGCTTGGCAACACGACCAGTTTCAAGGCGAAGTGTACGGCCAGCAATGTCCACTTCTACAACATGTACCATCTATGGTCTCCTCTGGTTAGATCCACAGATGCCCACTGAGATACGCTCGAACGTGCAAGTCGTCCGATCAGCCGAAAAAGCCGGCCTGACGGCATCAAACATCGCAGAATTAGAACGCATGTCGGTGTTCACCTGTGGAATTATGTGGGCCCGGCGACGGCCACAGCCCACCCGACTCTTGTGGTAACCGCTTACTTCCGAATGCCGAGGCGATCAATCACCGCTCGGTATCGGGCTTCATCTACACCGCGAAGATAGTCGAGCAACCGACGTCTCCGTCCGACCAGCTGCAAGAGCCCTCGACGAGAATGGTGATCTTTCTTATGCGTCTTGAAATGTTCGGTCAGATACGTAATCCGGTTGGTCAAGACCGCAATCTGGACTTCGGGAGAACCCGAATCCTTATCATGCTGTTGAAATTGTCTAATGAGCTCTGTCTTGGCTTCCTTGAGTAAGGCCATAATGGTTCCTTCCATTCTAATGGGTCAAGAGACTGAATACTTTACGAATCTTAATCGGTCCTAAACCACAAGTATCGTGTGTACCAATTGCCAGCAGTTGACCGGCTTCATTCTTTAGCCGCACAAACACAGGATTCGGCGAAACCGGGAGCTGGGGGATTCCAACCGGAGAGACAGGGTTCCCATGCATCACCCGCTCGGCCTGTTCCGCGTTAACGACCACGGCCGGAAGCTGGGATAAGAGATGGTCCACCGAAAGGACGTGATGTTCGAGTGTGCCCATGGCGAGATGATCTGCAATTTGATCGATCGTCAAGGCCTGATCAATCGAAAGAGGACCAACACGAGTACGTTCCAACGCACAGAGATGTCCACCGACCCCTAAGGACTGTCCGATATCCGCACACAAAGTGCGCACATAGGTTCCTTTTGAACACACAACATGCATCGTTACGTCACGACCGTTAATGGCCACAACCTCAAGCTTGTGGATGGTTATAGACCGTTCGGCTCTGTCGAGGACCTTTCCCATTCTGGCCGCTTTATACAGCGGTTGGCCACTAATTTTGACAGCGGAATACATCGGAGGTAATTGAGATTGCGCCCCTCTGAACTTGGCCACAATCGTTTGAATCGCATCTTCGTCCACGTGGAATGGGTCGTTCGTTGTGAGCACCGTGCCGGCAGCATCTTGCGTATCAGTCGTTTCTCCGAGCCGCAACACCGCTCGGTATTCCTTATCCCAATCTATGAGGTACTCGGCAATTCTCGTAGCCCGACCGACCAAAATAGGAAGCACACCCGTCGCAGTGGGGTCTAGTGTACCGGCATGACCGACCTTACTTTCTCCAAGTACCTTCCGGAGCTTAGCCACGACATCATGCGAAGTCCATCCGGTTTCCTTGTAAACGACAAGGACGCCATCTAGACCGGCTCGACGATCGATTGTGATGCCATGGATCTTCATAATTCTTAGGAGTTAGTTGCCTACGCTCTTTTGCTCTGAGACTCGCCTGTCGCGTGGCCTTCAGATTCCCCATGCAGCCCTTCGAGCAACTGCATAATACGATCACCACGAGGGCCACTGACATCTTTTTTAAAGATGAGATCGGGAAGATAGCGAAGTGACAGTCGACGTCCCAACTCTGCCCGCACGAAGCCACTAGCCTTCGAGAGCCCGGAAAAAACGTTTCGTTCTGCCTCGCCGGTTTCCATTGTGGTAATAAACACATAGGCGGTGCGCAAATCACCGGTCAAATCCACATCGGTGACTGTGACATCGTGCACACGAGGATCTCTGACTTTTCGCATAAGGATGTCAGCGACCTCCATCCTGATTTGATCAGCCACCCGATCGGCTCTTTTGTAAGTTGCCTTTGACATCTTATCTGCGTGTCGCTAACACTCACACGCATTACAACGAGGGTTAAAGCAATTCCAACTGGGTCCGGACAACCTCGACCGCCGGCATGCCTCGGATCGTGTTCAACGCTTGGTCGAGCACCTGATTCACATGACCACCGTCATTGGCGACACAGGCCATACTCAGAACAGCTCTCTGCCACAGATCTTGGCCGTCCACTTCGGCGATGGAGAGATTAAACTTGCCTCGAAGTCGATCCTTCAACGAGTGCAACACCTGGCGCTTATCTTTTAACGACTGGCTCCCCGCCATGAATAATTCTACGGTACAGAGCCCGACGACCATATCGATTGCTCATTCAGATTAGACAACCGATGAGTCTTTGTAATGTCTCCCCCTAAGGGGACTCTACCGCGCATTGACGGTGCTAGCGTGGCAATCGTGGCTAGAGCTTTGCTGCAATCTTATCGATTGCATAGGTCTCTATGATGTCTCCGGTCTTGACATCATTGAAATTTTCAACGCTCAATCCACACTCATACCCCTGTTGAACTTCTCGCACATCGTCCTTGAATCGCCTGAGCGAACCCAACTTCCCCTGATAGACCACGACATTATCTCGAATGACCCGGGCCCCAGCGCTCGATCGGGCAATTGTGCCGTCGACGACATACGCCCCGGCCACCGCACCTACCTTGGGAATCGTAAAGACTTGCCGCACTTCGGCTCGTCCCAAGACTCGTTCCTTAAGTGTGGGCTCCAGCAATCCTTCCATCGCAGCCTTGATGTCGGCAATCGCGTCGTAGATGATGGTATAAAGCCTAATATCAACGCCTTGCTGCTCCGCCAATGCGGTTGCCTTAGGTTCAGGCCTGATGTTGAAACCGATAATGATCGCGCGTGATGCAGCGGCAAGGAGGACATCGGACTCCATGATACCCCCGACCCCGTTATGAATCACACGGAGCTTGACTGCGTCGGTCGAGAGCTTCTCAACGGCGCCAGCTAACGCTTCAGATGAGCCTTGAACATCGGCTTTAATTACGATGGCTAATTCCTTGACCGACCCTTCTTGGATTTTCGCGAAGAGATCATCCAGCGACACCTTTGCCGGGCCGCCTAACTCAGCCGCCCGTCGTTTTTGTGCTCGCTCCTCAGCAATCTCGCGTGCCACTCGCTCATTTGAGACGACGTGGAAGACATCTCCCGCCGAGGGAACTCCGGGCAATCCGATGACTTCCACAGGAATCGATGGGCCGGCTTGCTGCGTCTTTTCCCCGCGGTCATTGATGAGAGCCCGGACCCGCCCGCTATATGGACCCACGACATAGGCATCGGCTACCTTAAGAGTCCCGCTTTGCACCAAAACCGTTGCGACCGGCCCCCTGCCTCGTTCAATCTTAGCTTCGATCACGATGCCCCGAGCTGGTCGGTGGGGATCCGCCTTAAACTCAAGTACTTCGGCCTGGAGCAGGATCATTTCCAGCAGAGTGTCAAGGCCCGTTTTCTGTTTCGCGGAGACTTCCACCATAATGGTGTCACCTCCCCAGGCCTCCGAAATTAACCCGTGCTCCGAGAGCGCGGTCTTGACTCGTTCTGAGTTTGCACCGGGTTTGTCGATTTTATTGATCGCAACAATCAACGACACTCCGGCGGCTTTGGCGTGATGAATCGCTTCGACCGTCTGTGGCATAACACCGTCATCCGCAGCCACAACCAGAATGACGATGTCAGTGACTTTTGCGCCACGCGCTCGCATTGCGGTGAAGGCCTCATGGCCAGGTGTGTCCAGAAACGTGACTTGCTTCCCATGCACTGAAACTGTGTAAGCGCCAATATGCTGAGTGATCCCGCCAGCCTCACCCTCGGCGACATTCGTTTGACGAATCGCATCGAGCAAGGAAGTCTTCCCGTGATCGACGTGTCCCATAATGGTGACGACCGGAGGTCGAGGTTCAGGGCGTTCATCCTCTCCCGTCTCAACGAGATCCTGCAGTAGCTCCTCTCCTCCTCGCTCAACGGCTATTTCGATTTTGACCCCGCTTTCTTCTGCGAAAATCGAGGCCGCATCAAGATTCATCGGCTGCTGAAAGGTCAACATTTGGCCCATGTCCATCAATTTGCGTACGATGTCGGCTGGCCGTTGACCGATGAGTTCGGCAAACTCCTTGACCGTGGTCCGTGGGGTGACCTTGACACTTTTTCGACGAGGTTTCGTGATTTCAGCGGGGGCACTTTGGTGCAAGTGCTTGGATCGGTCATCCCGCCGCTGCACCGGGATTGCACGAAGATCCTGCCACCGGGCGGCATCTTCACGGAATTTCACATCCTGTTGATCGTCTTTGGGACGACCCGGTTTTCGAACTTTTTTAGCCTTATCTTTCTGCCCCTCAGCCTCAATGGCCTCAAAGGCCATGCTTTTCTTTTTGGCAGCCACTGCCTCCACTGTTCCTGCTGCGAGGTTAGGCGGAGTCGTCGCTGGCTTTTGCGGTACTGCTTCCTGCTGCGAAACAATGGGAGATGGTTCAGTCGGAACTATCGTAGGTTGAGCTTCCTCCACGGGAGAAGCTTGCCCGGTCTCCGAGGCGACACTGACCTGATCCACAGATGTCGAGGAGGTCTCTACGGAAGCGTCCGCTCCGATTTGTGTCGAACACTCATCTTCAGCCACGGGCGCAGGAGGAGGAACTTCGGCCGGTTCATCCTCCTTCTTGCGCTTAATCAAGATCCGCCGTTTGTCTGACTTAGGGGGCTCCGCGAGCGACTGTGCCTTGGCTGCCACATCTTTACTGCGCAACCCCTCACGAGCTGACTTTGGAGCGGCACCTCCTTCTGGTACCCGTAATGGCTCATTGGATTTTGAACCGATTGCTTCCAATACTTTTTGCACCGTCTCATCGTCCAGGGCGCTGCTATGGGATGAAACCGACACACCCATTTTCTTCAGCTCAGGGATGAGCACACGATTTTCCATTCCTAACTGTTTGGCGAGTTCGTATACGCGCATAGCCATCAAATGGTTCCGTCTGTTATTCGCTCGTCGCTTCCTCGGCTCTTGCCGCTTGACGCGCCTCCTCCTGGAGCCGTTGCGCTTCTGCCTCTTCTGCTAGAGCCGCTTTTATTTCCTTGTCCCGCTCGACTTTTTCTTTTTCGTATTCGGTTGCGCTGATGATATCAATTTTCCACCCGGTCAATCGTGCGGCAAGTCGGACATTCTGTCCGTTCTTACCGATAGCCAGGGACAATTGTGAGTCAGCCGCAACGACGAGGGCCGACTTTTTCTCTTCGTCGATCCCCACCTTTTCGATCGTCGCTGGGTTCAACGCTTCAGCGATGAATACACGAGGGTCCTGCGTCCAAGTGATGATGTCTATTTTCTCACCCCGCAATTCACGAACCACCGCTTGAACACGGGACCCTTTGATCCCAACGCAGGCCCCGACCGGATCGACTGCCTTTTCACGTGACGTGACTGCTATTTTTGTTCGATCACCAGGTTCTCGAACGACCGATTTAATTTCAATGATCTTCTCCATCACCTCTGGCACTTCGAGCTCGAAAAGTTTCGCCACGAATTGCGGATGACTTCGCGATAATATGACCTGAACGTCCTTCGGCGTACGACGAACTTCCAGCAACATGGCCTTCACGCGATCCCCACGCCGATAGGTTTCGCGAGGTATCTGTTCCTGAATTGGGAGAATAGCCTCGGTCTTTCCAAGATCGACGAGATAATTCCGACGCTCCATACCGAGAATGATCCCCGTAACGAGATCTCCCTGCCGCGTCGAGTACTCCTTTTGAACCGCTTCCCATTCGGCTTCCCGGACTTTCTGAAAGATGACTTGCTTCGCCGTTTGCGCAGCGATTCGCCCCAATTCGTTCATCTCGATCAGTGATCCAATTTCATCGCCGACTTCCGCTTCACTGTCGTAATAACGCGCTTCTTGAAGTGAAATTTCAGCTTTGGGGTTGGTCACCGTTTCGACAATCGTCTTTTTGGAGACGACGGAAATTTCCCCTGTCTTGGGATCGATTTCCACTTGAATGTTTTCAGCCTGACCAAAGCGCTTCTTGGCGGCAGTCTGCAGGGCAGATTCAATGGCCCCGATCACACGGGTCTTGTCGATTCCTTTTTGACGCCCGATTTCATCGATGACTGAAATCAGTTCTCGGTTCATACCTCACGCTCCTGCATCCATGTACGCATCCATACGCTGGACTTCACGTACCTACGGCCTCACAACCAGTTTTGCCTCAGCGATTACTTCTCGATCCAGCCTTATCGACTTCGTCATCTTTGACATGATGAGATCCAGCACGACGGCTTGCTCATCCGCATTCATTAATCGCCCCGTAATCTTCCACTGCCCTTCGAGTGGCTCGCGAAGCTTGAGAATCACTTCCTTGCCAATTGCCCGTTGATAGTCTTGAAGTCCTTTAAATGGCCGATCAAGACCCGGTGAAGAGACCTCTAGCGTATAGGCGTGGGGAAAAGGATCAGCGACATCCAGAGCCGGTCCCAGGGCCTTATGTGCTTGCTCACAATCTGCGATGGTGACTCCACCAGGCTTATTGATCAGAACACGAACGACTGAACGAGAACCTTGACCGACACAGACCACATCTACTAACTCAAGCCCTAACGTCCACAAAATCGGGGAAACAATTTTTTGCAACCGGTCGGCAACCGGTTCCGAACCATCGCCCGGCATGCTCAACCATACGTCTTTCGACATGTGTCCAAACAAAAAAGTGGGCATGAGCCCACTTACAGAGGCAGCAACATATCATGCACCCAGAAGCAAAGCAAGAGCACTAACCGGTCACAAGTGCCCACTGGGCAGCCAACGCTTTCGTGACAGGGCCGGGCTGACCATTGCCAATTGTCTTCCCATCAATCTGAACGACGCCGAGCACTTCGAGTGTGGTCCCCGTCAGAAAGACCTCATCTGCAGCGTACAGTTCACTGACTCGTACGAACTGTTCCTCAATTGGAATCTCCTCCTTTCTGGCCAAATCCAAGACCACTGTTCTTGTGACCCCAGATAAGATTCTGGGACCTTCGGGAGCCGTCATAAGGACTCCGTTCCGCACAGCCATGACATTACTGAGCGCTCCTTCCATGACGAGGCCTTCCCGAACGAAAATAGTCTCGAACACCCCGGCTTTTTTGGCTTCTTCCCGTGCAAGAACATTGGCAAGCAGATTAACGCTCTTGATATCACATCGTCCCCATCGAAGGTCTTCGCGAGTACATGCCCTGACGCCGACCCGGCGCATCTCAGATGGCAGACCCTGCAATTCTCTAATTGTCATTACGATCGTGGGTTGGTTCTGAGAGGGGAAGGTGTGTTCCCGAGGAGCCACCCCGCGGGTAATCTGGATATAGACCTTGGCGTCTTGGTATTCAGCAAGGCTGAGCCCATGTTTAATCCACTGCATCCACTCCGACTTTGAATATGGAAAGGGAATGCAGAGTTCCCGCGAACTCCGTTCCAGTCGCACAAGATGCGCCTCCAGCTGGAAAGGTATACCGCGATAGGTCCTGACCACTTCGTAGACTGCGTCACCAAACTGAAATCCTCGGTCATCAATCGACACCGTCGCATCCTGCCACGGAACAAAACTGCCATTGATAAACGCGACATCGGGCATAACCTCAACTCCCAGTGAACAGCTGGGCCTCTATTTTGAAGGCTCGCCGTTCTTCGGCGGTAAATTTCCATCCCATGCGCTTTTCAAACACGAGATGATATACCCCTGGCTGAACGGCCTTGAGCTCAAAGATGCGTTGGCCATTCTCCACGGCATTGTTACTCGCAATACGGAGGAATTCGTCGCTCAGGAGTGTGAGAGCTTTTGTGTCATACGTCGGCACCCATTGTTCGCCTCTGGTTCGATCTTCCCACAGACGAATGACAAACGGCTGTTCGACGACAACCGTGCGGCAATCGGCAGCATCCAGGGTTGGATTGTGGTCTGTGTTAGAAATGCTCACGCCTGCTCTTTCCCGTGAGAACTTTCCTCGAGGCTGCTCTGATGCTCATATCTTTTTGCGTGGACCGATTAGAATGTCGGCTCCTTCAACCTGTACTTCGTAGCTTCCCACGCAGTAACCACCACCATCCGTACCTTGGCCGTTTCGAATATCAAACGCAAGATCGTGCCATGGACAGGCAATGATAAAACCCTTGAGTCTTCCTTCAATAAGCGGTCCGCCCTCATGAGGGCAGCTGTTATGAATGGCGTAAAACGTGCCGTCAATATTAAACAATGCGATCGGCCTGCCATTGACCTTCACGATTTTCGACTGACCTGGCGGCAACTCTTCGATCTGCGCAACTTTCTGAAAGCTATTTGTCATCGCTAATATCCTTTATTGAGGTTCCCAGCAGCTACATCCTACATACGGAGTGTGTATTTGAGTTCATCATCGGGGGCAACCCGTGCCTTCTGAATAAATCCTGATTCCGCTTGGATGACATAACGGGCTGGTTCAGGTGGTGGCCCAAGGAAGGGGCATGGCTCTTTTCGACAAGGTTCCGCATGCTCCAGCATATGGACGACATGATGACTTTCGTCTATCCAAAGAATATCGATAGGGAATCGATATTCCCTGGTCTTGATCCGGTGCAAACCATTTTGCTCGAAAATGTAGAGCATGCCGCCATTGGGAGGCAGTGTATCGCGAAAAGCCAACCCAAAAAGCAATTTCTCAGGGGTATCCGCTACTTCAGCCTCAAGCTGAGTGCCACTGGGGAACGTGACGACAATGATACTCGATTCCTTGCGTTCGCCCAGGAAGACAGACGCGCTCATCAAAAGAAGTGCCAGCAAGACCATCATAATGATCCGCTTGTTTCGCTGTTCCCGATTTCCCGGCTGTGTCTGATTAGAGCTCATCGGTAACGTTCAAACTATCCTTTTCCATGTTAGTACCTAAGGTACAAATCTTGGCAAAACCTAGGCCTTTTGGCAACATGGCATTCTGTTGACTTGAAAAAGAATCGGAGAATAAAATGTCTTCCCGAGCGCACTATGGTTGGAGTGATGTGAACTTGTCAATATTGTTTAGTTTTTGAGGGTGAGAAGGAGACTTTGATCATGGCGTTGTTGATCACGGATGAATGTATCTCTTGTGGAGCATGCTTGCCGGAATGTCCGAATGAAGCAATCTTTGAGACCAGAAGCGACGCCGAAAGCAAGGGTAATCACGTGGGTGACGGACAAGGTGTTGGAGACAACATCTATGTCATCGCACATGATCGGTGCACTGAATGCGTCGGTCACTTTGACGAGCCTCAATGTGCAGCGGTGTGTCCTGTCGATAATTGTTGCATCTCAGACCCTGCCTACCCAGAGACGACGGAAGTACTTCTTGACAAGGCAAAGACGTTGAATCCTGATAAAGAGATAGATGCTGCCAAGGTGTGGAGCGGAGTAAGAAACTGATCCTGGTTATTCGCTCTTTATTCTTAAAACCCAACCTCGGTTTTGGACTGAACCGGGGTTGTTTTGCTTCTCCATGAAAAAGGCCTCGGTTTGGTTAACCGAGGCCTTTTTCTCTACTTATTCGAGAGCGCCGTTGCAGATTACTTCAGCATTAGCAACTTACCGCCGACATGCCCGGCATGCAAATGACAACGATATTCCAGAACGCTTCCAGCCGCATAAAATAAGTCGCTGGTCGGAATACCGATGTAGCGTGTTTCTCCTGGTTTCAGGACCAATTTAGTGTCTAAAACGGTGGGGGCAGACTGATTCACCGCCGCGCTGAGATGGAACCCATGTTCAGCCGTCGCATTATTCGTCACCTTCAAGAGAACGGGTGAACCCGTACGCGTCTTGAAATCAATGACTGTCATAGGCGGATACCACACCTTCATATTCCCAATTTCAACGGCATAGAACGTAAGATCTACCGGCAGTTCTTTAAAAGGCTGGCCTACCACCGATCCAGTTTCCAAATCCCCAACTTCAACACCGCCTGCTTGCAGCGCATACGAACCCGAGGCCCCAACTAAGACCATCCCTAGGCCAAGAAAAACCGCCAACATTGTCTTGCCCATGACTACCCCCCTTACAAAAAATGAAGAGATATGGAAAAGAGGCTTGTGAATATGTGTCGCCAAACTCTGGAGGACGTGCAGGCTTTATTTGTTAAGGCATATCTTTTCTCTGTAGCTTCTTCAGGACTCCATATACGGCGTCGCAAACCTTATAACACAGGGATTAAAAGGGAAGCAACCAATTAGGAGCTGCTTAGGTCCAGAGAGTGTTTCCGCTCTTCTCCAACTCACTACTTTCCTACGGCTTAAGTATTTCCCAAGAGTTCCGATACGGACGTTGGAGAGTGCGCCGCATGCCTATTAATCTGGCGATCAATGGAATAACTGAAATCTATCCGACAAAGCAGGTGGGCTCACGGTCTAGCCGCGCTGAAACTGCCGGAGATGGCGAACCTCACGGCCAACACTCTCCGTCATTGGATCACTCAGCCTTGACCGCACAGACTGCTTACCGTCAAACCGGCGTCCAACAACGACACCCAAGACCGGCCGTTTTAGCCAGAGATCTCATGAACGCTCCGGTCGTCTCTCTTTCATCGGACAGTATGTTACTCGATGCCTGGGTTATCATGTCTCAGAAACGCTTTCACCATATTCCCGTAACCTCTCTTCATGGCACACTGGTTGGGATGGTGTC
>JAHBWR010000089.1 GCA_019636875.1 Nitrospira sp. | reverse complement strand
TTTTCCTCTCGCGCCAGCACAGAGGCGAGCCAAGCCCACAGCCCCATCATGGGAACCAATGCCCAGGCGATGTGAGTCGTCGTGGAGCCAAGGGCTTTCAGACCCGTCACCAGCCAGGCTGTCGACGCGTCGCCGCCGCGTGAGATAGCCGTATCAATAAAATTTTTGGCCTTGTACTTTTCTTCACGGCTGACGACCGTAAAGAGAACCTCCCGCGCCGGTTTCGAGAGCGCGTACTCCCCCACTCGCCGCAGTACGGAAAAGACGACATAGAGCGCAAGGGTCGGCCATAGGGCGATTCCTAGAAACCCCACCAAACTGATCAGTGGGAGAAACAACAACGGTGCAACCAAGCCGAACCGGCTGATGACCCGATGAGTGACAAACATCTGGGTCAACCATGTGAGAAGACTGGTCAGGAAGTCGACGGAAGAAAACAGTCGTGTCCGAGCCTCAGGCTGGTCAAAATACTCTGAGACCAAGCGTGTCTGCTCCAGATATAAGAACGTAGCCGTCATAGTCAGAACACTGAGATAGCCACAAATCCCAAGTAAATACGGCGACGAAAATGTCAGACGAATTCCAGCGAGAAAACTCCCATGAAGGGGCTCGCCCCGCTGAGCCCAATGGTGGCCACTCCGCGTTCGTCCCCATCGCTCCAACCGATAGACACAGCCGAGGCAGGCGATGAGGAATAGGCTGGAGGCGAGCATTAACACCGGAACCGGGAATAGAAACGTCAGACCTGTCGTAAAAAGAGGGCCGAGCAACGCTCCGCTGCTCCCCCCTGCGGCAATCATCCCGAACAATCGCGCCCCCTGTTCCGGGGTAAAGAGATCGGCCATAAAACTCCAGAAGACCGACACGATGAATAGATTGAACACCGACAACCAGATAAAAAATCCACGAGCCACCCACTCCGGTGATACCTGACTCGTCATCACCGCATAGAATGCCACGAGATTGGTGATGAAGAACGTGTACACGGTCAGCAGCAGCCGATATCGTGAGCAGCGCGCTGACAGCCATCCGAACAGCGGCGTGACGCAGAGCATGGTCAGGAAGGTTCCGGACATCATCCAGGGAAGATTGTGTACCCCCCCTTCAATGGCCATTTCGTCGCGAACCGGACGGAGAATGGAATACCCGCAGAGGAGACAGAAAAAATAGGCGAAGGCCCAGGCCAATGGAACGAGTTCTTCCCGTTCGGCCCCGAGATACTCGGCACAGCGAGTCAGAAGTGGTCGATCAGATTCGGCCATGCCCCAGCACTGTATCAGTTATCGTTTCGCCTGTAAGTACTATATCTGCTAGAATGCCGAAACTATGGGGAATTCTCGAGAGGGAGCATGCATGATCGACCTTCGGAGCGACACCGTCACCAAACCAACGGACGAGATGCGGAAAGCCATGGCGCGTGCCGAGGTCGGCGATGATGTCTATGGAGAAGACCCAACCGTCAATCGTCTTCAGGATATGGCGGCCAATATGCTCGGGAAGCGCTTTGCGCTTTTTGTCCCGTCCGGCACGATGGCGAACCAACTCGCAATCCGATCACAGACCCAGCCTGGGCAGGAAATTATCGTGGAGAGCAAGAGTCACATCGTCCGCTATGAGCAGGGCGCTGCAGGCGCGTTGGCGGGCGTGCAACTCCATTGGATCTACGGTGAGCGAGGCGTCATGTCTGCCGAGCAGGTCGAAGCGGCAATCCGACCGAACGATCCCCACAGCGTCACGACAGCCTTAATTTGTCTTGAGAACACACATAATGCCGGAGGCGGGACCATTTATCCGCTCTCCACCATCGAGCGAATCCGTGCCATCGCCGTCCGGCACGGAATCCCTATGCATCTCGACGGGGCTCGGCTGTTCAACGCCGTCGCAGCGACGACACTGCCACCGACGGTGTATGCTCAGCACTTTGAAACCGTGTCGCTCTGTTTATCCAAAGGCCTTGGAGCCCCGGTCGGATCCCTGTTGCTCTCGAACGACCAACAGATCCTCGATCGCGCGCGCCGATTCCGTCGGATGTACGGCGGCGCCATGCGTCAGGCAGGCATCGTGGCCGCCGCTGGGATCTATGCGCTGGAGCGGCATGTCCCGCGTCTGAAGACCGACCATGAACATGCAAAGAAACTTGCACGCTTGCTTCAGCAAATCCCCGCGATCCAGATCGTCCCCCAGCATGTGGAAACGAACATCGTGATTTTCGACATCATCGACGCGCGGCGGACCTCTGCCGAAGTCGTGGGCGCCCTGAAAGAGCACGGCGTGCTCATCAATGCGCTTGGTGGAAACACATACAGAGCTGTCACCCACTTGAATATCGCGGGAAAGCAAATCGACGAAGCCGCCGCCATCTTTGGTAAAGTTCTTACGCATTGACCGTTCAACGTTGACACCTTCCTTCTTGCCCCATAGAATGCCGAGAGAGATGTCTCAGGCTGGCCCCCTCTCATGCATCGGCCTGGGCCTCAGCGGGAGAACCACCGGCAATCCCCAGATGGCATACAGGATTGATTCATACACGTGATGACTAACACACCCGAGACGGTCATGAATACAGACACCGCGACTAGCCTTCCCTCTCGTGAAGAGCTGAATGCGGAGCTCCTAGAGGTCCCGGAGCCGCCGGAACAGCCAGAGCTCCCCCCTCCGCCTGGATTTGAAGATGGCTTGGAGGTCGTATTACGTCATGTGAAAGGCCGACGGGGTGGTGATTTGGTGGGCGTCATCCTCGTGGGATCAGGCGCGCGGAGGTCCGTCACGCCTCACAGCGATATCGACGTGATTGCGCTCGTCAAGGGAGAGGCGGACCACCACGAGATTCTTCGCGTCGGCGACCGGCTCACAGATATTCGATACCATGGGTACCAGTCCGTGGAAGAGGACCTTGCCTATTCTCTCCGACTTCCTTCCCTCCTTCGAAAGGGTCGCATCCTGTACGATCACGACGGTGTCTGCGCAAAACTGATTGAAAAAGTGCATCATCGGTTCCGGCAAGGACCACCCCCGGCCTCTATCAATGAACAGATTCGCCTGAAAGCGCAATGCTATCACCTGCTTGGGAAGGCCCAGGATCTCGTAGAGAAACCTGGAACCGCCCACTATCTATTGACGTTATTCTACGAAGACTGCATCGGCGCATTCTTTCGTCTGAGAGGGTTTTGGCTGGTCGCCCCGGTGGACGTTCATCGGTTCATGTTCTCGCGCGAACCGGCTCTCGCGGACTTGGCCGGGCAGTTCCTCACAGCTACAACTCTTTCCGATAAGCTCAACTTTGGCCGACAATTTGCCGATCTTCTCTTTAAGGATGTCCCAAATCCTGCTCGCATCGACTGACCGCAGGCCTCTACGGAACCAGTGTGTCCTGCCGAAGGGTCTGACTTTGTAGGAGACGGAAGGAACATCCACCTGTTCGAACAAGGGTCGGCAGGCACGACACCCTCGATTATCGTCTTTCATACCAAGGAGTCCTTATGGAACTGGGATTTGTTGGGTTAGGTAAGATGGGCATGAACATGGTCATCCGTCTGCGGCGAGATCAGCACCGGGTCGTCGTCTATGATCGTTCCAGCGAGCTGATCAAACAGGCAGAAGGGCATGGATGTGTCGGTGCCTCGTCGCTTGCCGATCTGGCGAGCAAACTTACTACCCCGCGTGCCGTCTGGATCATGGTGCCCTCCGGTGCGCCAACGGAAGAAACAGTGCAGGCGGTCGCCGCCTTGTTGAAACCCGGTGACACGATCATCGATGGCGGAAATACCCGTTTTCACGACGATGTTCGTCGTGCCGCTGAACTCAAGAAGCAAGGACTCCACTATGTGGATGCCGGAACGAGTGGCGGCATCTGGGGACTGACGATCGGCTACTGCCTCATGGTCGGCGGCGAAGAATCGGCGGTGCAACGGCTGGCCCCGGTCTTCAAGACCCTTGCGCCGGAGAACGGCTGGGCTCACGTCGGAGGGGTCGGAGCTGGTCACTATGTCAAGATGGTCCACAACGGTATTGAGTACAGTATGATGCAAGGCTATGCGGAAGGGTTTGAGTTGATGGCGAAGAGCGAGTACAAACTGGACCTCGCTCGCGTCGCCGATCTGTGGATGCATGGCAGCGTCGTCCGATCCTGGCTCCTGGAGTTGGCCGCAGGGGCACTCAAACAGGATCCCAAGTTGGAACACCTGAAGGGCTATGTGCAGGATTCTGGAGAAGGCCGCTGGATGATTGCGGATGCGATCGAAAAGGACGTACCGGTTCCAACCTTGACGACCGCGCTGTTTACCAGATTCCGGTCGCGGCAAGAAGAATCGTTTGCGGAAAAAATGCTGGCGGCTCTCCGGAATGCCTTCGGAGGTCACGCAGTACGGCGGTAGCACTCGAGCAGAATAGCCTGGTGGGAGGACTTGATGGCCCCGACGACAAGTCAACGGATCGATATTAGCCCTGCGAAGGAAACTCTTCCTCCAGTGGAGCCTTGCACGCTTGTCATTTTTGGAGGATCTGGAGACCTCGCCAAACGACGCCTCATTCCTGCCGTCTACAACCTTCTTCTCGACGGCCTCCTCCCCTCAAACTATCTGGTCTTGGGGTTAGGTCGAACGTCCATGAGCGACGAAGAGTTCCGCGCCACAGTGCGTGAAGGGGTCGTGAAGCATTCCAGGCAGGCCTTGATCGACGACACGTGGAACAAGTTTTCAGAACACCTCTTCTATCTGGCCGGAGAAAATGACGATCCCCAGACCTATGCGCGGCTCAAAGCACGAGCCGAAGAACTCGAGCGCCAGTTCCAGTTGCCCGGCAATCGCATTTTTTATCTCAGCATTCCACCCAGCTCATTCACCGCCGTCTGCGAAGGATTGTCTCATTCCGGTCTGGCAGGAACTCCGGGAGCTCGCGCTCCCTACACCCGCATCATCGTCGAAAAACCGGTTGGACGGGATCTGGCCAGCGCGAAAGCGATCAATGAAGTCACAGGCCGTGTTTTCGACGAATCACAGATCTTCCGTATCGATCACTACCTCGGGAAGGAAACTGTACAGAATCTCATGGTCGTCCGCTTCGCCAACAGCATTTTCGAGCCGATTTGGAATCACAAATACGTCGACCATGTACAGATCACCGTGAGTGAAGCGGAAGGCGTCGGCACCAGAGCCAGCTATTACGAAGAAGCCGGTGCGTTGCGCGACATGATTCAGAATCATTTGCTGCAGCTGCTCTGCTTGGTTGCGATGGAGCCGCCTTATTCTCTCGATCCGGACGTCGTGCGGAACGCCAAAATGGAAGTTCTCCGCTGCCTGCGGCCCATCACGGCAAAAGATGTGGAGAAGTGCACCGTCCGAGCCCAGTATACGGAAGGAAAGGTCCATGACGCCCCAGTCCCAGGCTATCGCCGTGAAAAAGGGGTCAAACCTGACTCCACCACGGAAACCTACGTGGCAGTAAAATGCTTCGTGGAAAACTGGCGATGGTCCGGAGTGCCCTTTTACCTGCGCACCGGAAAAGCGTTGCCCTTACGGGCCAGTGAAGTCGCCGTTCAGTTCAAAGATATCCCACAGATCCTCTTCAACGCCAATGCGCAGAATCCCCAAGCCCCAAACGTGCTCGCGTTAAAAATTCAACCTGAAGAGGGTCTCTCATTCCGAATCGTCTCGCGCGTACCGGGCACTCGTGCGCAAACGCATCCCGTTGAAATGGATTTCCAGTACGGAGAAGTGTTCGGCCGGCCCTCTCCGGAGGCTTATGAACGTCTTCTGCTCGACGTGATGGCTGGGGACGCCTCACGCTTCATGCGGCGTGACGCGGTGGAAGCGTCCTGGGCTTGGATCACTCAGATCCTCGAAGCCTGGGAGAAGTCGGGCCAACGATGGCTCCCCGAATACCAAGCCGGAACTTGGGGACCTGTCGAAGCCGACCGCTTAATCCAAAACGACGGTCGCATCTGGCGGGTGCTGTAGCGCTCGTTCACAGCGAGGCCATGCTTGTCAGGTAATTCTCCACCACGTCTTCTCACCGTATCGATCTCGATACACCGAGTTATCCAAAAGGATTCATCCCCTAGGTTTCCTCTCCTCTAAAGTCCTCACAACACTTTGAAATCCAAACCACCCCACAATGAGTCATTCTGGCCTGCTCCTTGCTCTACATTCGTTGAGTAGTTGAAGAGCTTCCTAGCCGTTAGGAGAGGAGACCATATGGGAAAGTATTCTGTATTCATCGGCTTGGCACTCACGTCGATAAGCGGCTGTTCCATGCCTACAGTCTTTGTACCGGAGATTCCCATGAATCCCCTGTGAAGGAGGTCCGGTGGATCGAGCAGGGATGGTCCTCAGATGAACGGTTCTGGTTTCACCATGTCTCACAAGGCACCTCTACTCTCCCTGTTCCCTACAATTGGTTCTTGGCACTCGAGCAACCCGAACTTTCGCCACTGAGCACCCCAGGTCTACTTTCTGATCCCGGCTATCTAAGTCGCTATGGTTTTATCCCGAGTCCTAAACAGACGGGACCCGGTACGGCATACCAAGACACATACGCCTCGTTTTTAGGTAACCCGGATGGGTTACCGGTCGGGTTCAGCAAGTTGCCCGCTGCCCCAGATCCAGTCACCCGTGCGATGCAACCTGACCAGCTCGGATTTACCTGTGCCGCCTGTCACACGGGACAGATCGAGTATCAAGGCACCAGCCTCCGCATCGATGGAGCGCCTGCGATGACCGATCTTGGGAAGTTTCGAAATGCGCTTGGCCTTGCATTGTCTCAAACCAACACTGTACCGGGGCGTTTTGGACGATTCGCAAAGCGAGTCCTAGGTGAGGGCCATACAGCAGCACAAGCTGCGCAGTTACAAGGCCAACTGCATGGACTATTGGCCCGCATCGAGCAACTCAAAACGATCACCGATACGGTCGCCCACCAGAACGTCGAAGAAGGCTTTGCGCGTTTGGATGCTATCAACCGAATCGGCACACAAGTATTCTTCACTGATTTATTGGGTGCGCCGGGGTTTGATGCCAGGGTCAATTTGGCTGGCAATAGCGCACCTGTGAACTTCCCACACATCTGGGATACCTACTGGTTCACTTGGGTCGAATATGATGCGTCGATTTTGCAACCGATGTTCCGCAACGCTGGTGAAGCGTTGGGTGTCGGCGCTAAGATCAATCTCATTAATCGTGCACAAACGCTGTACAAATCCGCCATTGGCGTTCAGGAATTGCACGAGATCGAGGAATTACTCGCTGGTAAGAATCCACACTCCAGTACGCCTGGTTTCAAAGGCCTCCGCTCACCAGCCTGGCCTGACGATATTCTTGGGACCATTGACCCAAGCCGCAAGGAGCGCGGACAAGCTTTGTATGAAGAGTTGTGCCAGAGCTGCCATCTGGCGCCAGTGAGCGACGCCGCCTTCTGGTCAGATCCGCGCTGGCGGCAGCCGAATGCAGCTGGTGAGCGGTATCTTGATTTAGTCGAAATTCCGGTTTTGGAAATCGGTACCGATCCTGGCCAAGCCAGGCTTTTGGGAGAACGCCGAATCACCCTTCCTTCATACCTGGATATTCCTGGCACAGGTGCGGGAAATACGGGGCTCGTCGACGGAACGTTTGGTCAGATGCTCGCCGCGGTTGTCGAGAAGGCGACGACCCTGTAGTATGACGAACACCACATCTCGGCTGCCGATCGAGCGCGCATGAACGGCAACCGACCGAATCTCCTCCAGACCAAGAACATATACAAAGCACGGCCACTCAATGGAATCTGGGCGACCGCCCCGTTTCTCCACAATGGCTCGGTCCCCACAATGTATGCGCTGCTTTCGCCCGTTGCAGAGCGACCGAGGGAGTTCTGCCTGGGAGATCGCGAGTATGACCCGATACACATGGGTTATCGCACGCAATGTACGGAAGGGGCCTTCCGACTTGATACGTCCATCCCCGGCAACCTGAACACCGGTCATGAATTTAAAGATGGACCGTCTGGCCTAGGTGTACTGGGACGAGGACTCAGCCAGCAAGAACGGCTTGACCTGATCGAGTTTCTAAAGAGCCTGTAGACGGATCGAAAGGAATTACTGACATCGTGGTAGGTCAGAGTTAGCCGAGCTCAGATTGAGCGGAAGGTTTCTTGAGCTTAATCTCTCCCGTGGGCTCTCATACCCCCTCTATCTGTTTCAGGATCTCGTTCTTTTTCCCAATTCCCCCAATGAACTTTATAAATTCACCGTGTCGATAGAACGCGAGGGCTGGGAGCGACAAGACTTCCAGCTCAGCCGGAATCTGAAAATTCTCATCGACATTCATGGTCAGAATCCGCACCTGCTCGCCACACTCTTTCTGCACCTGCTCCAGTTCTCTCATCAAGGCCTGACAATGGCCACAGCCCGGCTTCCAGAACTCAACCAAGACCGGGACCGCGCTGTCCCCCGTCACTCGGTCAAACTCACGATCGGTCACAGCTTGAAGAATGGCACTCACGATGATGTAGATCGAGCTAATAATGGCTGTAGAATCTTGGCGACCATGTGGGCGAACAATCGATAGCCGGCCGTGGTCAGGTGAATCCCGTCGTTCGAATAGATCGCCGCCAATTGGCCGCTCTCCGGCTCGGTAGTGGCAGCGAACAGATCGACATATCCGATGCCTTTTGAATTGGCATAGTCCTGTATGAGTTGGTTCAGTTCGTGTCGTCGGGCGAGATGTCCGGCAATCCACTCCCGTCCTTCGGCACTTTCAGAACCATCTTCCACGCGGATCGACGGAATCGTCACGGGAATGGGCAGACTGCCCATCGCGAGAGTCTGTTCATACATCGTGGCCAAATTGCGCATGATTTCCGATGGAGGTGCGTTCCAGCCAAGATCGTTCGTTCCTCCGAGGAGCGGCACATAGCCCGGTGCATGACTCAGGACGTCGCGCCGAAATCGCATGACCATCTCTCCCGTCAATTCTCCACACATTCCACTCGTTCGGACTTCTGCCGCATCACCCAGGGAAGACTGTAGAAACCTCCCATAGGGAGTTTCAGCTCCAGTCGGGTGGTCTCTGGTCGGGGACTGAAACCCAGCAGTCAGACTATCCCCGAAGCAAATCACGAGCGTTGATCGATTCATATCCACCACCTAAAGGCCCGGGGTCTCCGCAGACGACACGGCTACCGATGAATCTTACTGTTTGGTTTCGCCCGACACAAGCGACCATGGCAGCGACTAGTGCGTTTCGACATTGCTGGAGAATGGTGATTTTCTTGACGAATCATTGAACTGCCGGTACGTCTTACGTATGTCGACCGAGCTAAAGTCCACACAGGAGATGATCGCGGCTGCGATGGCTGCACGGGCGGCGGAAGACCCGGAAATCGTCTCGATCAAACGAGTCCTCAAATTATTAGACAAAACGGCAAAATCGAATCGGACTTACGGCTCAACCAACCCCGTCGCCCAAAAATTCTCTCAACAGCTCTTTGAAGAGATCAGCACCCACCTGTCTACCTACTCGAGACTGTCCGTCTTAGTTCAACGGAATGAATTGCTCTGTAAAGACTGCGTCGTCTACGAAGCTGAGAAAGAGGGCGGGAGCGAGAACATCGCCTTCAAACTTTACGCCGATGGTGTCCGAGAACTGGCGCTCTTTCAAGATCTTACCCGCGAGGATTTGTTTTTCTTTTTGAGTGCGTTGTGGGGTACCTCGACCTCAGACGAAGATGACGACGATATTGTCACACGTATCTGGGCTCGCAATCTCTCGACTATTACGATCGTGACCGCTGAAGATGTGTCGAATTCATCAGCGAATAACGATGGCTTCCTTCGTCTCGATGGAAGTATGAGCTCATCGGATTCGACGCTCCGCGAGTTACTGGATCGCGAGATGGCACGCAAGAAGCGATCGGGTGAGCAAGCCGATTCCAAGAGCGGAGGCAGTGGAAACGCCAGTAGTCGCTTTCAATCCGGACTCGCAGGCTACGAGGTCACGGACGAAGAGCTTGAGACTCTGGCCAAGGAAATCGAAGCAGAAAGTAAGCAAGATAACTTGATGTACATCTTCGACATGCTGACGGCCATTCTTGCTTCCGAACGCTCCTCCGCTTTGCTCACGAAGCTGTTCTCGCTCTGGAGCAACATCGTCGACTCGCTCTTGCGTGAAGGAAAATGGACGGTTTTGGAGAACGTGTTGGGCCTGCTCCATGAATCGGATGCTGTCCGCCCCGACCTCAGCGATGAACACAAACACCAATTGATGTCGGTCTTCAACGGACTCAGCCGAACGGAACGGATTAAGAACATTGAGCTCTATCTCAACGGCACCCCCAATGCGAACACCGAAGGGCTGTCGACGATCTTGTTGCTCATGAAATCAGATGCGGTGCCAGCCCTCTGCACGCTCTTGGCAAGCCTCGAATCGTCGAACCACCAAGCGATCGTCGCGGAGGTGCTCGGTGTGTTAGCCAAGGAACAGCCCGAACCGTTGCTGAGAGGCCTCCTGGATCGCCGACCGATCTATGTTCGCAACCTCCTGTCGATTCTCATCAAATGGGATGACCCGAAGCTAATTGAACCGATTGAAAAGCTGATCCGACACAAAGACGCGCGAATCCGCAAGGAGGTCCTGCGAGCCATTGGACTCTTCCGTCCAAGCGGGAATGGCTCAAAACTCGTCACCTGTCTCGAAGATGCGGATGAGGGTGTCAGGATTGCAGCCGTGAAACTGCTCATGTCCGGACAATATACCGTTCCCTTCGACAACTGGAAACCGATTATTGCCGGCGAGGAATTTCTGGATCTGCCGCTCAGCGAGCGCCGGGCTATTTTTCAAGCCATGAGAGAAACGTGTGGTGATGAAGCCGTCCCCTATTGGGAAGGCCTCATGACCGAATGGGTATGGACAAAACGGAAAAAGAAAGAGGAATTGGCGGTCTTAGGGGCCGAAACACTTGGAAAACTGGGGACGCCCGAAGCCATCGCCTCCCTCGCTATCGGAGCGAAAAAAGGCAGCGCCGCAGTGCGGCAAGCCTGCGCCACAGCCTTGTCGCAAGCCCAACGACAACATCGCGGCAATCCTTCACTAGAACCAACTCAGTAGGAGCATCGACTCGTGAACGTACCGAAAGTAAAATCGCTCCAAGGCCAGTCAAAAGCCGATACGCTCCAACCAATTCTCACACACGAAAAGTCTCTGTCACAAAAGATCGGGCAGGGCTCGGAGGCTGACGATATCCTTGGCCAGCAGCTGGTGATGTTGGGCTTTCAGCTCATTACTCAGCTCAACACCCTGATCAAAACGTCGAAGATTCATGGCCGTGCCAATGCGGCCCTCGACAAGCCAGTCGAGTCGATGCTGACCCTCATCGAAACACTCGCCCATGATCAGCCGGTCACCGTGTGGCTGCAGGATGATTTTCTTTTCCTCGGTAAGCAGCATTTGAAGGTGACCTCGCAGCAGATGCTGGTTGTGTCGAGCGTCATCGACTTTTTACGGAAGTGGAGAATCGGCGGCTTGACGTTTTCCCCATCGACCTCATCCAAAGATATTCGAGAGTTTGCCCATGTGTTCGTCAGCCTTGACTCAACCACCAAATCGATCGATGACTTCAGAACCGAACTCAAGAACCTTGGCGTCACTACCATCGAAATCAACGATCCCCGGCAACTGAACCTGAGAGAAGATCTGGCAGGCGACGGAAACTCGAAGTTGCGGCACAAAGCCCGATCGAAAGCGGCCTATGGGAAGGCCTCCGACGTGGTCGGTAACCTGACCCAATCCGTTCGTGAGGGCAAAGGCCTTAGTTTCAAACATGCCAAACGAGCCATCCAGAACATCGTCGACCTCATGATGCAGGACGAGCCGGTCCTCCTAGGTCTCACGACCCTCCGCTGCCACGACCAATATACCCATAATCATTCCGTGAATGTCTCACTCCTTTCGATCGCGCTGGCAAACAGAGCGGGATATCCAAAAGTCGAGCTAGCCAATCTTGGGTTAGCGGCTCTTTTTCATGACATGGGGAAATCCAATATTCCGCTCGAGGTTCTTAACAAACCTGGAGAGTTTACGGAAGATGAATGGACAGCCATGCGAAATCATCCCGTAGAAGGCGTCCTCAGCTTGACTCAGTTGCGCGGGATTACGAATCTCCCCGCCCGAATGGCCGCCGCATCGTTCGAACACCATATGAATTTGGACTATTCAGGGTATCCCAAACTCAAGACACCATGGAAACTCTCGCTGACCGGTCGCATTCTGACGATTGCAGACTGCTACGACGCGATGACATCCTCGCGCGTCTACCGTCGTGAACCGATGTCTCCTTCGAAAGTCTTAAGCATCATGTCCGGCAAATCCGGAAAGAGTTTTGATGCGACCTTGCTCAAGCTCTTCGTCAATTGCGTGGGCATCATTCCTATCGGAAGTCTGGTCGTCCTTGATTCCGAAGAATTTGCCGTCGTGCTACAACCGGCTGCTGATAAGACCGAGAGCGAGCGCCCGGTGGTCAAGGTCATCGCCGATGAGCAGGGCAATCCCATCGACAACGGACCAGAGCTGGATTTGACGGAAAAAGACGACACCGGTGCCTACCGGCACAGCATCGTCCGGTTGATCGACAATACCGAGCATAAATTCGACACCAGCCGATATTTCGTGTAACTCACCCGCTCAGGAACGATCTCGCAAGGCTCCGCACTTCCTTCGACAGCCCTTCGCTTGACAGGCCCAAAGACGATCTTCGAGAATGCCTCCATGGTCAGTCAGATCATTATCGAACGACTGGAGTTTCGCGGCCGCTGCGGCGTGACACCTGAAGAACGGGCGCGCCCACAGGCATTGGCAGTCGATCTGGAGCTTGACTGTCAGTTCGAATCTGCTGGACGATCGGACGACCTACGGCATACCGTCGACTACGCCATCGTCGCGGAACGAGTGGTCGAACTGGGAACGAACCAAGAGTCTCAATTACTGGAAGCACTGGCTGAGCGCCTCCTAACCGCGCTCTTTGATGAATTTCGTGTTGATCGAATCAAGCTCTGGTTGAGAAAACTCCACCCCCCCATTTCCCAGATCACCAGATCGATGGGTATTACCGTGGAACGCACCAGGCTTGCGCAGCAATTGATCGGAGCGGAGCCTCGCCCGGCCAACTTTCTGATCCAGCAGCTTCCTCGTCTTCCTCCTACAGGAAAAGTCCTCGATGTCGCAGCCGGCACCGGGCGACATACACTATTCTTGGCTGCATTAGGCTATCAGGCTGAGGCCATCGACCGCGACAGCCAAGCCCTCACACAATTGTCTTCAACCGCTCAGGCGAGAAACCTCGCAAAGATCACAACACGAACGGTCGATCTGGAACCGCTTCCACCCCAGAAACCAGATCTCGGACACAGCGCCTACGATATCATCCTCGTATTCTATTATCTGACTCGTCCACTTTTCCCCCAGATCATGGATGCACTGAAGCCAGGTGGTCTCTTGCTATACGAAACCTTCTTGATCGATAATCACCTCCAACATCAGCATCCGAGACGCCGTGAATTCTGCCTCCTGCACAATGAGCTCATTCGGCTCACTTCCGATCTTCGAATCCTGCATTACGATGAAGGACTGCACAATGGCCATCACGACGCGACGTCGGTCTACACCGCACAACTCGTCGCGCAGAAACCGCTACCCACTGGACCATTGACATGAGCCGTTTAGACCTCCATCTCCACACCACCCATTCTGATGGAAGTTGCACACCGACCGAAGTGATAGGGCTGGCACACCAGGCTGGAGTCACCGCCCTGGCGATTACCGACCACGACATCACGAGCGGCATCCCGGAAGCCATCACAGCGGGTGAACAATATGGGATCGAGATTATTCCAGGAGTAGAAATTAGCTCGCTCATGGGAAGCTCCGAACTTCATATTCTTGGATACTTTCTCGATTGGCAAGACACTGACTTGAACCAACGATTGAAAAGCTTGCGAGACAGCCGGCACCATCGCAATCCTCAAATCGTCGACCGATTACAACGCCTGGGCATCGATATCACCTACGATGAAGTCCGTGCACTCGCAGGCAGTGACTCGGTCGGGAGACCGCATATTGCCAGGGCGCTCATGAACAAGGGAGTCGTCACCTCAGCCAAGGAGGCGTTCGACCGATTTCTTGGAGACGGGAAAGCAGCCTACGTTCCTCGTGAACTCCCGAGCCCGGCCGATGCCATTCGGTGGATTAAAGAAGCACATGGACTCGCCGTCCTGGCCCATCCGACATGGGTAAAACTGGCAGACCAGCCGCTCGCTGAATTGATTCGCCGGCTCAAAGCAGACGGACTTGATGGCATGGAAGTCTATTACAGCACCCATGCAGCCCGGCAGACGAGAGAATATCTGAGCCTTGCCCAACAACTCGGCCTCCTCGTCACCGGTGGGAGCGATTTCCACGGGCTCACGAAGCCCGACATTGAAGTCGGCATCGGCAAAGGTTCACTGCATATTCCGACCTCTCTGCTTCCGAAGATAAAGGAGAGAGTCGCTCAAAGCTGAGATCGCCGTCCCGCACATTTTCTCCGATCCGTTGACTCTTCTTCGGTATCCGCTAGACTTTGGAAGTCTTCCGGATGTTGTCACCCATGACCCATGCATCGAGTTGGGCCTTCCAATATCTTGTCGCTGCGCTCATCGCGCTTTTTGCCGGTCCCCTTTTGGGTAATCTGCCCGGCACACAATCGATCCCGTTCACACTGTTCGGGCTGAGTAGCGGCCAGACCATTCGCCTGCTCATCGAATCTACCGGATTGGCGATACTTGGATGGTTGTGTCTGCGTGCCTTCCGACGGATGCCCGATAATGGTCGTGG
>JAHBWR010000088.1 GCA_019636875.1 Nitrospira sp. | reverse complement strand
CCGCCGAGAAATGCGAGGAAAACCGTTTCAGGTGAGCTTCGACCATCCTGATGTGCCATGGTGATCCTCCATCTGTGAAGAATGTTCCTGTCATCCTACCACTCCTCCTTCTCCACGACCAAGCGGGCTCTCCCCTTCATTGATACGACTAGCCGACGGGATTGAACGGAGCCAAGCTGCGAATGTATCTCAGCACATCTCGGATCTCCTGATCCGACAAGCGATCGGCCCAGCCGTGCATCGGGCTGAAGAGGACCCCCTGTTTGATCGCGAGGTACAGTTCCATATCGGTTCTGGTGCGCAATTTCGGCGCCCGAAAATTCGCAGGCGGAACGATCAATTCCTTGATATCAGGCCCCAGCCCATCGCCGGTGGTTCCGTGGCAGCCGACGCAATATTGGTGGAAGATTCTCTCCCCATTCTTCGGATTACCGGTAAGGCTTTGAGCCATCGCCCACGAAGTACTCACAACAACGACGACGAGGCTAATCACGATACGCAAATACATAGAAATCCCTCTTCATGACATCAGTATGGTACACACGATCACGTTGTCATTCACACTCCATCGGGGACAGCTATCGATGCGTACTGTTAGTGTTGGTGCTCCTGACCTCCGCCGGATCCTCCACTCCCATGATCGCCACCGTCATGTCCGCCTTGTCCGCCTCCCATCATTCCACCTCCCATTCCCCCCATCATGCCGCCACCGCCCATGCCGCCTCTCCCACCCATCATCCCACCTTTACCCATCCCGCCCATTCCACCTCCATGCTGTCCTTCACTCTTGCTCTTCATTTGTTCACGATGGGCACGGTCCTTTTCCCGTTGATCGGGAGTCAACAGGGCCATGGCGGTGCGCTTACTTTTAATCGCTTCGAACAGACAGGCGCCTTCCGATTTTTTCAATTGCTCGACCTTTGCCTGAATCGCCTTCAGGTCGATCTGCTCATCATCCAACAGCGCGTCTAGTTCGAGCTTCGCCACCTTGGCGTCGGCTTCCAACCTGGCCTCCGAGCGTTTGAAGTCGAGCTGGATGGCCTTGAGCTTGCCGATCTGTTCCTGCGTCAACTCAAACTCCTTGGCATGTTTCAATAAATGTTTCAGGTAGTGCCCACTGTGATCGACCTGTTCTTCCTGATCGTGGCTACTATGCCCTTTCTTCCCATGGCCCTCGTCGGCAAAGCTCGGTGCGACCAACATGGCGGCGATCACCCCAATGCCTCCGACTACGATCATCCATCGCCTTATCCGCTTCGTCATAACTTGTACCTCCGGGTTGTGATCATGTGACACACTATTCACCCGCGCCTTCCATCTACTGAGAGCGTGCTCACCAAGATTGGATTCAGATCAATTGCGAATCTTGCGCCGCTGCCCAGACTCATGAGGCCTGATAAATATGTTCAGTGAAACAGTAGCTTATGGTTGGTAGATCACGCAGGAATGGTTCGATGTGATGCAGGAATACTCAAGGTCAGATCGTCAGATGGGGAAAAACGCTACAACGGTTAACCAGCGGAACTGCCCAACGACCGACCAAGATCCAGCTGGCACCAGCCCGGTCAGAAGAAGTAAAGGAAGGCGACCGTAACGAGAGGCTCACATGTTACTCATCCATCTCATGCCCTTTCCCTCCATGTCCCATGCCTTTCATTCCACCCCTACCGCCACCAGATCCTCCCATCGGTCCCATACCACCTCTATGACCTCCCATTCCTGGTCCGTGCATGCCCGCAAAGGTTTGTTCATACTGAATGAGAGCCCATATCTCTTCATCCGACAGGACCTGGCCAAACCCAATCATGCCGGTTCCTGGAGATCCATGCTTGATGACCCAGAAAATTTCTCCCTCTGTGCGGTGTCGCCAGAACCCATGATGCTGGAAATTCCGAGGGGAGGGATTCAGTTGGGCGCCTCCTGGTCCTGTGCCGTCTCCGTTGACTCCATGACAGGTGAAGCACGTGCCCTTGCCGTGATAGAGCGCCTTCCCTTTTTCTACGACCGCTTGAGATGCCGGGAGCGGGCTCCTGAGCGCTCGAGCTTCCGCCAGCTTATTGGCTGGCACGACTGGTTGCATCATATGCCGTTCTGCCCCACTGGTAGAAACTCCAAAGAAAACCATAATAGCCAGTAACGAAAACGTCTTCGTCTTCATCGCCCTGCTCCTTCATCGATGTGACCCACATGGAATCCATGAGACGGCTTGCCGAAGCTGTCACAGATCCAATTCCACCATCTTGCGGTGGAATCGGGTGATGATGTTCGGGTCGGGTGTCAATCTGATCTGCGCTTCTTCCTTCCCTTTGTAGGGCAGCAGATTGAGGACATGGCGCAAGCTTTCCAGCCGAGCCGCCTGTTTATCGTTCGCCTTGACGATGATCCAGGGACTGTACGTCGTGTGCGTCTTGCTGAACATCTCTTCCTTGGTGCGGGTGTACGCATCCCACAGTTCCTGCGCCTTCTCATCGACCGGGCTGAGCTTCCACTGTTTCAAGGGATTCTGTCGTCTGGCTTCGAAGCGCCGGGCTTGCTCGTCTTTCGAGATGGAGAACCAAAATTTGATGATCGTGACTCCGTCTTCATAGAGCATGTGCTCGAATTCGGGTACTTGTTGTAGGAACCGCTGATGTTCCTTCTTGGTACAGAATCCATTGACTGGCTCGACCACCGCACGGTTGTACCAGCTTCGGTCGAAGAAGACGATCTCACCCTTATTCGGCAGCTGCCGGATATACCGCTGGAAATACCACTGGCCCCGTTCTTCGTCGGTCGGCTTCGGCAGCGCCACGACACGCATGGCACGAGGGTTCAGGTGTTCGGTGAAGCGACGAATCGTTCCCCCTTTTCCTGCTGCATCCCGTCCCTCGACCAGAATTGCAATGCGTTCTCCCGTATTTTGGATCCAGCGTTGCAGCTTCACTAACTCGACTTGTAATTGCCGCAACTCATACTCGTACAACAGCCGCTTGCGGACGTCTTGAAGGTCGACACCTCGCTTTTCCAATAGTTGAAAGAGACCCTTCCTCGTATTAATTCTTTGCAGATCGTCCTCGGTCAGAGTAGGGCCTGGATCGCCGATTTTCTTCAACACTCTGTCGATGGCGGCACCGCCTGGCGCTATATATCCATCTCCCTCCACTGGAATGCGTGTGGGGATCGCCTCCAGATCGTTCTCATCCGTTCCATCCGTCCGTCTCGTGAGTTCGTAACTCCCCGACTCCTCTCGAGCTTTTCGAGCTTTGGACTTCCCGGTCGATTCACCATCAGCAGTCATGTAAGTCCTCCTCATTAGCAGAGAGGGAATCAGAATGCGACGCTTCGATCTCGCTCAGCCACAGCCTTGATGTAATCCGGCATGCCCTTGATAGAGGCGCCGGACACGAGATCGGCGGTACCCACTTGTCTCGCGACCGCACAGGCACCGCATACCCAGATGGGGACTCCTGCCGCCTGCACTGCGGCAAGCAGCTCCTTAAGCGAGGTCAGGTTCACACCGGTTATATGATCAGCCACGCCTTTCCGACCCAACGTGACAGCCTCATTCCATAGCCACAGCACCACATCGTGTCCCTGCTCTTTGGCCGTCTTGGCGGCCATGAACGGCAGCGTTGCCATCGTTGGATCGTCCGTTCCTCGACTCCCTGAAATAATGAACGTTGCCACTTGTGCCCTCCTTGGTTCAATCTTCGTATTTTGTTATTCGTGTCGTACGAGCAACGCTTCACATTGTTACTTCGCCAACGACCGAATGTAATGAATCAACTGCCAAACCTGCTCGTCCGGAAGACCGGCAAATGCCATCATCCCGGTCCCCGGCGACCCGTTCTTGATGATCCAGAACAGTTGGCCATCTGGTAACTCTCTCATCATCGCCCCACAGGTAAAGTTCCGTGGCGGCGGCACAAAGGCCCCGCCCATTAACCCCTTCCCATCGCCCAGCTCCCCGTGACACATCACACAGGCCACCGGTTGCGCACCTTTCAGGAACAACTCCTTTCCTGTCTTGATAGAACCGGATGATGGTGGCAGGGGATTCGCCTTCGTGAGGAAGTCTGCCGGCGCTTTGGCTGTCTTGCGAGGCTGGACACAGGAGGCGCCTGACGCGGCTTCCCCCGCGGCGGCTACATCGGGAACTCCCTTAAAGGTGACCTTCATATAGGCAATCACATCCGCCACGCCTTGCTGGCCGATCGTGAGGCCCCAGTAAGGCATGTTCGGCGATTTGCCGATGGCCGGCCCACCGTGATTGATCACCGTATAGACATACTCCATCGGCAGTTTGTCAAACGGGATGTTGGCGTGAATGGCGGGTTTGGGCTCCAAGCCTGAAGCGCCTGGGCCATCGCCTTTACCGGTGAACCCGTGGCACTGGGCGCAGTATTCCTTGTACAGGGTCTTGCCGCGCTCTGCGCTGGCGTTGGCGAATTCTTGACTGGTCCATGGTTCGTAGTAGGCGAAGTCCTTCACGCCTTGGACGGCCAAGAATCCGATCACGGCGCGTAATTGCGGGTCGGTCGCATCAGCCAAGAATTCTCCGGTATGGGCGATGAAGTCCTGCGGATTCTGTCCAAACCGATAGAGCCAGTCCATGTTGTACCGCTGACCGGCATTCTGCAGAGCTGTGCTCTGCGGTCCGCCGATCAGTTTGCCGTTCTCCTCGATCGTGTGGCAACCGAGGCAGGCATGGGCTTTATAGGCCATCCCGCCGAACGTCGCTTCGTACTTTGTTACTTTGGACGGATCGAACGCACCGACCGTCACGCGCGGATCCTTGTGGTGTTCGGCAAAATAATCCGCGATCGCGTTCGCCTCTGACTCTGTCACCATTGGGTGTTTCGATGGCACGTTCGTCAAGTCCCACCGATAGCCTTTGGCATAGAGCGGAGCTTCCTTCCCTGTGAGCCAACGAACAAGCCATGATCGTTGATATTTGCTGCCGGCCCAGATCAAATCAGGCGCTTGCAAATTGAACCGAGACTCAGCTGTCCCTTCCAACCGGTGGCATTGGACACAGGTCTGTTGGATGAGCTCCTTGGCACGAGCGTGGTCGCTTGCGAAAGACGGCCCTTGAAACACGAACATTCCAACCATCAACATCCCTGTCGCGACGATCCCTGCCTTCATGCTTCCGAGACTCATTTCGCTCTCCTCCTCATCACGCGATTGCGACACAGATTGCACGTCCTCTCTCTGAAGCCTGTCTTCAGACCTGTTGGATTTTTGATGCGTGGACAGTGGCCGTAGGCGCGATTTGGCTCCGGTCAACCATTCAATAGGGGGCATCCGCCGGCTTACCCCCCTTCGGCCAATCATGGATCTTGTCGGGATAGTCGGGACGTGGCTGAGTATTGACATAGGCCGCCACGTCAAACGCCTCGTCGTCCGTGACGGTCCACCCCCATCCTCTTGGCATATTGGCCTTGATGAACGAGGCTGCCACACTGATCCTCGCCATATCCGAGCCGATGTTGTACGAACGCGGCCCCCACACTGGCGGTGCCGTCATCGTTCCCTGGCCCTCGGATCCATGACAGAACACGCATTTTTGTTCGTACACCTTCTTGCCGTTAAGCGGGTCAGGCTGATGGGTCGACATCAGGCGTGGGACTCCCCGCCACGGCACGGTACTGCCGGCCGGCATATTCTGCGAGAGCCATTCGATGTAGGCCACGATGCCCGTCAGTTTGACACTGTCGTGAGGAAGTGACTTGCCGTTCATATTGCGCTCGAAGCACTCATTGATCCGATCCGCAAGGGATACCTGTCGACCGGCACGCTCATGATAGCGTGGGTAGAGGAGACTGATGCCGACAAATGACGCCGCATTCGGGTTGAGGCCGGCATCCAAATGACAATTGGTACAGTTCAGCACATTGCCAACGTACCGTTTCCCGTACCCTTGCGTGTCAACCACCATCATGTAACCCAACCGGATTTGCTCTCCTCGGAGATCGCCGGGAATGGTTTCAGGTGAAGGCGGAGCAAACAACGCGTTAGCGGCTGCCTCCGTATCGGAAGGACTAATGGAATTCTCCCCGCCGGTCATCCGGGGAGGTGGAGCGCAACCGCTCGCGATCAACACAACAACCGCCACCACTGTACTTGCGATCGAACGCCTATGCATTCACCGGCCTCACTTTTTCAGATTGGAAGGAGGAGAGCAGGTGTTGATTCCCAGCAAGGTGAACAACGGGCAAAAACCTACCGCGCCGGTCAACAGTAATATTGCACCGACAACCACGAATGCGCCGGCAATGGTTGATGAGAATCCGGCAAAAAGACCGACCGCGATCGCCAGCACCCCCACCCCAATCCGTATCGGTCGTTCGATTCCGCCTACATTACATGTCATGTCGCTACCTCCTTGTCTCACGGTTGTCCCACTCCCTGACAGACCCGTATGAGACAACTTTTATCCGTTGGATTCATCTCTTATGGTCGCCCTTCAGCCTCAACCCTGAGTGTACGCACATAGGCCAAGACATCCCAGATTTCTTCATCGGAGAGTGCATGTTTCCATGCCCCCATGGCGGTATTCGGTTTGCCTTCATGAATGCGACGGAACAACGTCCCGTCAAGACGACTTTGCACATCAGAAGCGGTGAGGTCTGTAGGCGGCGGGACAAGTTTGAGCCCGAAGGTTCCCTTGCCGTCGATGCCGTGGCAACGGATGCAGGTGTTGACGTAAATCTCCCGGCCACTGACTGGATCGCCACCTTTGGCTGAGGTTACCAGCTCTTCTACTCCGAAATTGCTGAATCCCAACCCCTGTGTACCAGCCAACAATGCGCAAAAAAGAAGCACTCGTCCAGTGATCGGCATGTTTTCTCCCTCACCAGTGAGAAACTTTGCGAGCAGTATGCCATGTTCCACGAATACAGACTGACAGCATTCTCATTGTAAATCAATGTCTTACGACATTTTCAGAGTATGGCCAGTCGGGATGTGACTCGATCTGATGAAAAACGCCTCAGGACTGTCTTACCCAATGGCGCAAGATGCTACAGCCCCTTATTCCCAAATTGTGAAGGCCACACATCGAGTGGACATGCAATCTGTTGTCGGGTGGCCTAGTCCTCAAGCATCCTCGAAACCGGTTGAAAAATGAGAAGTTCTTTGAGCTTTTGCCCGAACCCATTACGCTGGTCTTTCAGCAACTCAATCACTCTTGGGAGAGCTTCCCCCTGGCATGGTTTCCGACTGGCGCCGTACGTAAATGTCGCAAGGTCCCTCACCCCATATAGACGACCTGCCAACACTTTTTCAGCTTGGCTGTCGGACGAATCCGAGCAACCTGGCCTATGCATTCGTCCGTGATAACCTCGAGGTTGAAAGCCACGTCACGTTCGGCCAGCTTGAACGGTCGGTTTCTTCGCTTGCTGGCCATCTCGCACGTGAGTTTCCACCAGGAACCAGAGCGCTTCTTCTTTACCCCCAAGGGCTCGACGTCGTCTACGCTTTTTGGGCCTGTGTCTGTGCCGGCCTCGTTCCGGTTCCTGCTCCGGCTCCTGACCCTATCAGGCGGAAACACAGTCTCCATCGACTTCGCTCCATCATCGATGACGCTCACGTTGCACTGATCCTCACCACATCAGGTCTTGAAACCACGGTCTCGGGGCTTCCGCTCACCGAGGATACGAGTCCGCTCACCTGCATCGCGACGGATCACGCCTATGAGGCAGCCGATTCAATGAGGTTGCCTGATCATCGCCCTACTAGTCTTGCGTATCTACAATACACATCGGGATCAACGGCCACTCCTCGGGGCGTCATGGTCACTCATCAGAACGTGCTGGCTCATTGCAGGGCCCTGAGCCTGGCGGGAAGTGTATCGACTGGGAGCCGATCACTCTGTTGGCTCCCCTATTTCCATGACTATGGATTAGTGCATGGAATCATCGCCCCGTTCTATGCCGGGATTCCTGCCTATCTGATGTCCCCCCTTACGTTTCTCAGACGGCCATTGCGGTGGCTCGAAGCGGTGGACCGATTTGCAATTACCCACAGCGGCGGACCGAACTTTTCGTACGAGTCCTGTATCCGAGCCGCACAGCAACAGAGGGAGTGGCAAGCGAACTTAACGGCGTGGTCGGTCGCAAGTTGTGGTGCGGAGCCCATTCACCCGGATACGGTCAGGGGGTTCATCAAGACCTTCGGCCCGCGAGGCTTCCGCTCAACCTCGTTCGCACCGGCCTATGGACTCGCGGAAGCGACTCTTTTGGTGACGATGAAGCGGGTCGATGCAGAACCGAGTTTCTTGAACGTCGATGCTGAGGCGCTGTCTCACGCGGTCGTGAAGGAGTCTTCTGTAAGCGAAGGCGCCGTTCGGACATTGGTCGGATGCGGGGAGCCCCTCGAGGAGACTTGTCTTAGGATTGTAAATCCTGAGACCCATACCGAGTGCCAACCGGGGACGGTCGGGGAGGTGTGGCTGGCCGGAACCGGAATCGCATCTGGATATTGGGAAAAGCCTCAAGACACCGAAGCCGTGTTTCAGGCCATTCTCGCCGGATCAGATGGAGGTCCCTATTTGCGGACAGGCGATCTCGGATTTCTTCACCACGGAGAATTGTTCCTCACGGGACGTCTCAAAGACCTCATCATCGTACGAGGACGTAACTACTACCCCCATGATGTGGAATGGACGGCAGGGAAAGCGCATCCGAGCCTGCGCCAAGGAGGTGGAGCGGCCTTCTCAATCGAAAGGGAGACCGGAGAACGTGTCGTGCTGGTCCATGAAATCGAGAAGCGTTTGCCGGAATCGGACATGATGGAAGTCATGCGTGGCATCCGTCGGGCCATCGCAGACGAGTATGAACTGGAACTCCACACGGTGGTCCTGGTCAAGTCTGGTGCCATCCCAAGAACTTCCAGTGGAAAAGTCCAGCGGCGTGCCTGCCGAGATGCCTTTGAATCCGATCATCTCACGGTCGTCGCAACCCATACGCTCGACCAGGATGTGGACGCTGTCGCCCATGTGTCAGTGACAGACTCCCTACAAACCTCTATCGAGCAGAAAGTGGCCGAGATCTGGCAAGAGGTGCTTGGAGGAGAGCTTCCGCATCGCCATGCAAACTTCTTTGTACTCGGAGGCAATTCGCTTCTCGCGGCACAGATTGTTACGCGCGTTCTCGAGACGTTCCACATCGAACTCCCCCTCAGTACGCTATTTGAATATCCGATATTGTCCGCACTCGCCGCACGAATCGATGAGCTGAACAGGGATCCAGGTGTCGCTGGATCGGAGGCACGGTACGATCAATATGCAGATGGTGACGGGAACGCACGGACGTTGCTGGTTCCACATTCCTCCGCATCCCCACGGACAGGCAAGCTTCCTCTCAGTCCAGCCCAGCAACGGCTGTGGTTCTTAGAGCACGTTCACCCTGGGAGCGCGATCAACCATATTTCGATGAATGTACGGTTACGGGGGACCGTCATTCCTGAGGTGTTAGAGCGGTCCGTACAGGAAATCGTCCGTCGTCACGAGATTCTTCGAACTCGTTTCGGATCGGAGCGAGGCCAGGGGTTCGCGGAAGTCTCTTCTGAGGCAATCGTCACGATCAGGCGGCAAGACTTCCAACGATTGGATGTTGCTGAGCACGACCGTCACATACAGCAGTTCCTGGAAACGGAAAGGTCCCGGCCGTTTGACGTACGACAAGGACCGCTCTTCCGAGTAGCGTTGCTGTCGCTTGAGAAACATGTGCATGTCTTGGCGTTGACATTCCATCGTCTTGTCGCCGACGGTTGGTCTCTCGGGATCTTCTGGAAGGAACTAGCCCTTCTATGGGAGGCCGGTGGCGATGCACGAGACGCTCGGCTTCCCACAGTAGCAGTTCAGTATCTTGATTATGTCGATTGGCAAAGAGCCAGGCTCGACCAGGGCCTTGGTGAAGTCCAGCGTGCCTACTGGATCCGGCAGCTGACAGACGCCCACCCTCTCCCGGAGCTCCCAGTCGACCGTCAGCGACCGCGAGTGCGCACGTTCGAAGGAGGCGTGCGATCACGATCACTGTCTCCGGAACTTTCAGCACGCCTTGCTCTCTTCTGCCAACAGCAGCACGTCACGACCTTCATGGTGCTGTACGCCATGTTTGCGACCTGGTTACATCGCTACACACAAGAATCGGATATCGTGATCGGCTCGATTGTGTCAGGCAGGCGTCGGAGAGAGCTTGAAAACGTAATGGGCTATTGCGTCAATACCGTGGCGTTGCGGGTAGAACTTTCGGACGAGTTGACCGGATTCGAGCTACTGAAGAAGGTGCGCCGTCTGGTGGTTGATGCCTACGATCATCAGGACCTCCCATTCGAAGAGATCATCGAGGCGCTGTCACTCCAGCGCGAACGATCCTTATCTCCACTGTTCAACGTGATGATCGTAAGTGAAGAAGACCCCTTGGCCACGTTCAACGCCAAGGGCCTTGCGGTCACGCATCTCCCCTGGGAACCGACCGCCTCGGAATTCGACCTCGTGTTGATGGTCGTTAATAAGGTGGACGGTTTAGAGTTGGCGTTTCTTCATGACCCCACGATTTTTGACGACTCGACGGTCGACCGGATGTTGGGACAACTAGAAATTCTCCTTGATGAATTTCTCAAGAAGCCCGAGGCGCATCTTTACCAACTTTCATTCCTGACCGCCGAGGAAAAACGAAGCATTCCATTGACATGGAGCGAGCCGCCGTCTACGGCCTCCGGGATCCATACGCTCATCGAGACTCAAGTCGAGCGGAATCCTGAGGCAATCGCCGTGACCTGTGGAGGCCAATCTATCAGCTACCGAGAGTTGAACTGCCGAGCGAATCGGGTCGCTCACGCACTACGGCAGTTAGGGGTGGAGGAAGATCTCCCAGTGGGTCTTTGTATCGAGCGCTCAGTCGATGCCCTCGTGGGCCTCTTGGGCATTCTCAAAGCTGGAGGAGGATACGTTCCCCTTGATCCTTCCTTCCCCAGCCACCGTCTCCAGCTGATGCTGGAGGATTCGCACGCATCCATCGTGGTGACACAGGCGCACCTTCGGCACCACTTTCAGAGCCACCGTGGCCGAATCTTCGACGTGGAAACCTTGGATACATCTCCCATCGCCGGAGCAGGGGAGGAGGAGCAGAACCTCGCACGAGCCGTTTCACCGGATCAGCTCGCTTATATTATCTATACCTCAGGCTCGACGGGGAGACCCAAGGGTGTGGCCGTAACACACCACAATCTGGTGACATCTCTTCATGCCAGGCTTCAGTACTATCCGGAGCCAGTCTCTCGATTTCTACTGACCTTCTCTCTTGCGTTCGACGGGTCTGTGACCGGCATCTTTTGGACGTTGCTGCGAGGGGGAGAACTGGTCATCCCATCCGAGACCGCCCATCGCGACCCCGCGGAACTTGCAGCCCTCATCGCATATCATCACATCTCGCACGTGGTGTGGGTCCCGTCTTTGTACCAGGCGGTGCTCGGTGAGGCGTTGAGTACTCAACTGGAATCCCTGCTCGTCGTCATTACGGCCGGAGAAAGTCTGCCCCTTGAACTCCTGCGACGACATTACCAACTCCTGCCTCATGCCACGCTCTATAACGAATATGGACCGACGGAAGCCACGGTCTGGTGTAGTGTGCATCAAACCACGCGGGAAGAAACTGGGGCTCGAGTCCCGATCGGCAAACCCATCGCCCACATGCAGCTCTATGTGCTGGATGAGCGTCTGCAGCTGATGCCGATCGGGATGCCGGGAGAACTCTATGTCGCGGGAGACTGTCTGGCTCGCGGCTATGTTAATCAGCCGCACCTGACCCACGAACGGTTTCTGGCAAATCCCTACGTGGCCGGCACCAGACTGTATCGGACCGGAGACCTGGCTCGGTATCGAGCCGACGGCAATGTGGAGTTTTTGGGGCGGGTGGATCAACAAGTGAAGCTGCGTGGGTACCGGATTGAGCTCGGAGAAATCGAATATGCGCTGAGCAATTTCCCCGGGGTCCATCATGCCGCGGTGCTGCTTCGAGAGGATAAGCGGGACCAGCACCGGTTGGTCGGCTATCTTGCCGGGGAGTGGTCGCTCAAAGAAAAACTCGAAGAGGTCCGCAGTTATCTCGCCGTGCAATTACCGCACTATATGGTGCCTTCCGTCATTCTGTGGCTCGACACGATGCCGCTCACTCAAACCGGAAAGGTGAATCGAGAGGCTCTTCCCGTTCCTGAACGCACAACCGGTCGAGCAGCAGCCAGAATTGCCCCACGAAATCCAGTCGAAGAAGCCTTAGCTGAGCTGTGGAAGTCTGTGCTTGAGGTGCCCGAGGCGGGCATCCATGACCATTTCTTTGAAGCGGGAGGCCACTCGCTGTTGGCCACCCAAATTATCTCACGGATACGTGAGCTCTTCGAAGTCGAGATCTCGCTGCAGATGCTGTTTGAACGACCGACGATCTCGGCCTTGGCGGAAGAAGTGACGCGATTGCGCCAAGGGGATCGGCAGGTGCCTGCCTTGCCACCAATCATTCCGGTGCCGAGAGATCAGCCCCTCGCCCTGTCCTATTCTCAGCAACGCATGTGGTTGATGCATCAGCTGGCTCCCGAGAGTACGGCGTATAACATGCCGTTTGCCTCACGGCAGATGGGGCGACTGAACAAGGCGGCGCTCCGGAGTACGATCGACGCCATCTGCAACAGGCATGAGGCATTTCGAACGATGTTCATGATGCAGGGGGAGGGGCCTGTCCAAATCATTCAGCCCTTTCGTCCTCCTCACTGGGTCGAAATGGACCTCACGCACCTCCCATCGGTCCAGCGCCAAGAGCAGGCAGCTCAGCTCGTCGAGCAGGAAGCGAACCGGCCGTTTGACCTGGAGCAGGGACCTCTCGCACGGTTCCTCTTGATTGAGATCGAGCCCGAGGACCATGTGTTGGTGCTCACGATGCATCATATCATCGGAGACCAGTGGTCATTCGGAGTCATCGGTTATGAATTCGCCTTCTTCTACAACGCGTTTTGCCGGGGAGACGTCCCTTCGGCTAAACCGATCCTCCTTCAGTATGCCGACTACGCAGTCTGGCAGCGACGTTGTCTGACCGACGATTGGCTCAGCGTACAATCGAACTACTGGCAGAAGAAGCTGGCCGGGCTCTCCAAGCTGTCGTTGCCGACCGATCATCCACGGCCTGTGACGCAGACCTTTAACGGCTCCCATCGCATGCTGGAGTTCCCCACATCGTTGATCGAACGACTGAAACAATTCAGTGCGGAACACAATGCGACGGTGTTCATGACTCTGTTGGCCTGTTTCCAGATTCTATTGAGTCGCTATTCTGGCCAGACCGATGTCGCCGTCGGCTCTCCGATCGCCAACCGAACGCAATCCGCGGTTGAGTCGATCATCGGGTCCTTCGTCAATACACTCGTCATGCGTACCGATCTCTCCAGCGATCCAACGTTCGTCGAATTGCTGGCACGGGTGCGTGAAACCGCATTAGAGGCCTATGCTAATCAGGACTTCCCATTCGACAAGTTAGTCGAAATGATGCACTCCTCTCGCGATCAGAGCTCTGCTCCGTTAGTGCAGGTCCTCTTCAACGTCCCGAATGCGCCGATCAGAGAGATCCACGTGCAAGGGTTGAGTTGGGTGCCCTTCGAGGTGGAGACGCAGGCCGCACAATTCGACTTGAGCATGACGATCGAGACGGAGTTCTCACGAAGAGCCTACCTCACGTTCAATACGGATCTCTTCGAGCCTCAGACCGCCGAACGAATGTTGGGACAATATAAGGTTCTGCTCCAACACGCATTGGCCAATCCCCACACCAAGTTGTCTGAGCTCCCAACAGTGACGTCAGCCGAACGTCAGCAGATGCTCGAGGAGTGGAACCATACACAACGAGACTATCCGCAGTCTGAATGTTTTCCTCAGTTGTTCGAAGCCCAAGTCAAGAGAACGCCTGACGCCGTTGCGATATCGATGGGACCAAAGTTACTGCAGTATAGTCAACTCAATGCGCGGGCGAATCAGCTGGCACGCTATCTCCAAACGCTCGGCGCCAAGCCTGGAGCGACAGTGGGGATTGCCCTTGATCGATCCCTGGAGATGATAGTCGCACTACTCGCCGTGATGAAAACCGGTGCGGCCTATGTCCCTCTCGATCCGGAATTTCCGCGAGATCGGCTTCGGTTTATGGCCCAGGATGCGGCAGTCACCGCCGTCCTGACGACGAGCAAGCTGGCCGATCGGCTTGATGCACACGGTTCTCCCTTACTGTGCCTTGATCGAGAAGAACAGCGCATCGCGCAAGAGTCCAACCACAATCTCGGTTCGATCGCTACCTCACAAGACTTGGCGTACGTCCTATATACCTCAGGATCGACGGGACAGCCTAAAGGTGTGGAAATTGGGCACCGTGCTCTGGTGAACTTCTTATGCTCGATTCGACAAGAGCCGGGATGTTCGCCACAGGATGTTTTACTCTCTGTAACAACCATCTCTTTCGATATCTTCGGTTTGGAACTCTACGTGCCGTTGCTGGTCGGAGCCCGTGTCGAAATCGCCAATCGAGCCGTCGCCCTGGACGGACGACAACTACGGGCACTCTGTGAAACGGTACAGCCGACGATCATGCAAGCGACTCCCGCCACTTGGCGCATGTTGATCGAGACCGGATGGCTGGGCAGTAAGAACTTGACGGTCCTCTGCGGTGGAGAGGCCCTTCCTCCTGATCTGGCGACAGCGTTGTTGGATCGAAGCCTCGCCTTGTGGAATATGTATGGCCCGACTGAAACGACGATATGGTCCACCATCGAGAAAATTGAACGGAACGATCATGAGATTACCATTGGGCGACCCATCGCCAATACAGATGTGTATGTCTTAAATCAATTCCTCCAGCCCACTCCAATCGGCGTGTCCGGTGAGCTCTATATTGGTGGCCATGGGCTGGCTCGAGGCTATCGAGGGCGGCC
>JAHBWR010000087.1 GCA_019636875.1 Nitrospira sp. | reverse complement strand
ACAGCTTTGCGGGGAATGTGCCGACTGGCCCTTTCGCTGCGATTGGTAATAGGCCATGTACAGCGTGAGCGGTCCGCTTCCCGGCGCCGCATAGTCGGCCAGCAGGTAATCATCGAAGCGTAAGGCCGAGATGAGTTGAGGTTCCACCGGCTGCGGGTTTCCCTGCCATTTCCCGATCCGCATGGAAAAATCCACAAACGCCGAACGATCCGGGATGAGTTCTTGCCGCTCCCCGATCGACGGGAACAGGAACGCAACGGGAAGAATCAGGGCTAAGCTCGCGGCATAGGCTGGGAACGTTGCGTGGGGTTGGTGTGACAGGCCCGAGTGGACCGTGACCGATTCCGCAGTTTCCGGAGCGATGTCCCACGAGAACCGATCAGACAACTTTGTCGACCCAGGCAGCGGATGCACCTTCGATAAGAGCCACATTTCGAGCAGGAGGAGGCCCAGGGTGGCGAGAAACAGGACCCAGCCTTCAAAGAGGTGCAGGAATCCCTCGGCTGCCTGTGGCCCATACCACTCCACGAGCACACCGACGATGCCGATGCGAAGTCCGTTGATAAAGATCGATACAGGTAGCGCTGAGACCACGAGCGCGATGCGCTTCCACAGGCGGTCGCGGTAGAGGTAGGCGCAGAGGAGGGCCAGCGCGGTGAGGGGGAACAGGTACCGGATCCCACTGCACGCCTCGGCGACCTGTAATTGAACCGGCCCGAGGTCGATCACATTCCCCTCTCTGAAGGCGGTGACCCCGATGGCCTGGAGGAACCCGACTCCCAACGCCGACGACCAGAGCTGCAACTGGCTCGACAGGGTATTGTAGAGAAAGACCGGCAGAGGAATGGCGGTTAGCAGATAGCTCAACGGGAAGGCCACGACTCGCAACGCAGCCAGGCCGATGAAGGAGAGGGTGATGCCAACGATCACGATCCATAATGAGAGGTGGAGCAGAACATAGAGCGTGGCATAATCTCCCAGTATGAAGAGCAGCAACCCGATGGCAACGAGTACAGGCCCCGCCCAGGACGGCGACATTCCCACGGCCGCCAGTTGAGTGCGCCGTTGCCAGATAAGAACTGCACTGATGAACGGGATGAACGGCCCATGGCTATAGTCGTCCCGCCCCCATTGGCCGAAGAGAAATACCAAGCTGTCGGCGTAGATGTAGCCTATGGCGGCTACAGTCAGTAATCCGATGACAGCCAAGGAACACCTGGTTGTGATGCTATTCCTCTCCCCCAGGAGGGGGAGAGGAAAGAAGACCGGGGTAGTCGCTAGACGCCACCAGCGGCGAAGCGATGCGGGTGATTGAACAGCAGGCCGGCGTGTGTTCAGTCAAACCTACGACTCTTTTCTCGTGACCAGACCACGGGAACCCAATCCGACCAACGCGATCAACCCTGCGCCGAACAACCAGACGGCCGCCGGCAAAGGTACGAGGGAGGTCAGTGCGCCCTGCACTCTGTTCCCAACCCCGCTGAACACCAGTCGCCATTGATTGGATGCAAAAGACGAGAGGCTTGGGGGAGTGGTCGGAAGATGATCATTGGCGAATACACTGCCGTTCGGATTGATCAGTTCCATCTCGAAAGTCGTCGGCGTCAGGCCATTGACCGTACTGCCGGTAAATCCGTTAAGCGTGAGTTTAAAGGTGTCGCCCAGACCGGGATTATTGATGACCTGCATCACACTGGAGCCTGGGGAAAAGGTTGCCGTGTAGTTGCCAATTTTTAGGTTCATGCTCTGGACCGGATTGGCGTACAACCCCCACATAGGATCACCAGGTAAAAGATCCGAATTGGCCGAATTGTATGTAAAGCTCCCGGAGAGTGGTAGGGATGACCCGAAGCCGTTCGAACCAGCCCCCCCAGCCGTAAACACCCCCCCGTGCACTTCAGCAACTGAACCGTTGAAGTTGAACTGAACGTTCGCAGCTTTAGTTGGCGCAACTCCCAGCACGAGTAGCACACACAGACCACATACTGTTAGGCAGAGAGTCTTCATACCTCTGTTTGCCACTAGCATCTTCATGGCGTCTCCTTTGATTGCGAACGGTCAGAACAGACCGAGGCACATTTGCTTCCCGTAGGATTTAGGCGATACCCATAGGCATGCATCGGCCTGCAAGTATGATCGGAGATTACTTAAAAGTGCAAAATCACGCAAGAGTTTTTTTATTAGTAAATGAAATATTGATACGTATTTGTTGCAAAAGAGGAAAACTACGTTGGTTTGACCATTCACGACACAGAATATGTTTCAGAATAGGACAGTATGGGTCCGAATGGACCCATCCATTCAGACCCCTCGTCGGCATTAAGCTCTACACATTCTTCCCAAGTTTCTCCAACAAAGATTGCAGAAGTGCTTGGTAGCGTTTAGCCAGGTGGGAGCGATCGTAATTTCTCAGGACATGCGTCCTGCCGTTTAGGCCGTACGTCTGGCACAGAGTACGATTGATGCAGAGTTCGAGCACACGTGCGGCTAGCTCTTCGTCGTTTTCGGGGTCAATACAAAAACCAGCTTTAGCGGCTTGAAGAATCTCCGCACTTTCCCCTTCCACACCGAGGATGATGGGTTTCTCCATCGCCATGCTTTCGAACAACTTTGAGGGTATCACTGTTTTGAAGAGATCCGATTTTTTCAACAGGATCAAGCTCACATGACAGCATGCCCAGAGCCATGGCATGCGCTCCTTGGGCTGTTGTTCGAGCATGACAACGTTCGTCAGGGCTAGTTTGTCCCGCAAACTCAGCAGACGCTCGCGTTCTGCTCCATCTCCGGCGAGCAAGAAAATGATGTCACGATACCGGCGGAGTCGATCGGCGGCATGAAGAATCGTTTCTAGATGATGCGCCATTCCATGGGTCCCGAAGTACGCGGCGATGAATTTGTCCTCGAGCCCCAGCTCCTGCATCAACGGATTCTGTCCTACAATGGGCTTATACAGACTGATGTCCGCCCCATTTTTGATCACCGTGATTTTGGATACAGGGATGCCCTTCTTTTCCATGTGCTGTTGAAACGCATCCGTCACGGGGACGATTCGATCGGCTTTCCGATAGGCAAATAATTCCAACCATTCGAGCACTCCGATGATGGCACGGTTTGAAATCGCTCCTACTGCAAGGATTGATTCAGGCCAGAGATCGCGGATCTCGAGCACCCAGGGGACACGTTTCTGTCGACTCACCACATATCCTGCGAGTCCATTGAAGAATTGTGGGGATGTGGAAATGACTACATCCACCTTGGGAAGAAAAGGCGCGGCGACAATGGACGCCACCATGTAGGAGAGGTAATTCAGGGTCCGTTTTAGAAACCCTTCATTGGCGGTCACGTACGTCCACACTCGCCACACATCAATCCCATCGCGTTCCTCGCGTTCCCAGAGCCCGTTGCAGTACCCGTCATAAACAATTCCTCTCGGGTGATTGGGCGCGCAGGTAACGACCGTTACCCGGTGACCGTTCCGTACCCACTCCCTGCAATGTTCATAGGTGCGAGACGCAGGGGCATTTACTTCGGGAGGAAAATAGTGGGACAAAAAAAGAATATGCAATGGCTCACTTCCGTATGACTCTCTTAGTCATCATAAAGGTTAGTGTAATGGGCACTGGGCCATGATAAGCCATGACAATTATGCTGGTTTGCATTTCTTTGCCGAACTCGGGGAAGTAGACACCCGATCGAATAGAGACGGTTGCGTTGACTGAAGGCTCAACCGTTAGAATTACCTTTCCGGTTAAGTCTCTCACCTCCACTAGGCCTGCCACGATATGAGGCTCGTAATTGGGATGGAGGTGCAGGTAGCTCTCTAAGCTGTGGATTCCGTCGCCGAAGATAGTGTCCCGGACCGTCCATTTCCCCGGAGAAGCATACTCAATCATCCGCTCGTGAGTAAGACACCCCGGAAGCCGACGGTACCCGTTGTGAGATCCTAGAAAAACCGCATGTCCTGGACGATCGGACGTCAGACTAGTTTGCAATGGGAATGCGCGGCGTGCCACTCGAAACACTCCCCACACCTCGGACTGGTCTTGGCCGTCGATACAGACGGTATTGTGTGCCCGAGTGCTTCTGGCATAGGCCCGTCTCGGGCCGGGTTCATAATCGTAAACACCGGTATCCACCACGACGCGTCTGCCATCTAGAGCCAATTCGAAACTCAGCGTATCAGCGTGGGCATGGCCAGGCTGATAGTCCGGTCCCACGGGCCCACAGTCGATGACCATAGCGTCTGTGTCGTGTCGGATTACGTAGTAGCCAGTTGATTCCTTACACAGAATCCGAAGTTGATCGTCGGGAGCACTCGGCACATAGTTCAGGATGGCGGCTGCGTATGTGAGAATGTCCCGAGTGGAGGGGGCAATACCTGCTGCCGCGTCATTAAACAGAGGAATCTCCCCATCGGACAAGCAGATGTCCTCCAAGAATTGAACGCCTTTGATGGCCACTTTCCTGAGAGAGGATGCTTCGGCCAGTGGCATCGAATGACTCACCGCCTGCAGAATATTCAGCACATCAAGGCAATCTACTACCCAGATTGCGTGGTACATCGGGCTACGTTCAAAGTGTCCGCCATCTTGCAGTATCTGCTCCGACAACTCCTCGCGAATAATTCCGCGTCCTTGTGCAAGCCACCGCTCTGCATCATTTCCTTCGAAGTACATACCTGCAAGACACAGCGCAATGCCATTTTTGAGGAGATGGTTCGCCATCAAGTGATACTCCAGATTGCGTTCCAACCAGAGCACCTGATGGTAGAGGCTTCGCTTCCACTCATCGCGAGGATCGTGGCGTGATTGACGGAAATATTTGATCCAGTTCACGATTCTCAGAGACAGCGTGTAAGGTTCCCAGGCATCCCCTGTGCCGGGTGGATTATGGGTAATCCAGCTAGAAATCAGTTGCTCTTTGTTGGTGGACGAACGTTCTTCCTGGAATAAGTAATCAAAGTAGTGGAGGTTGTAGCGCCAAAGTTTAGGCATATCCGGACTGGCCCAATCTATCGACCCGGGCACAAATCGTTTTGACCTGTTGAGAAAGGAAAATACCCACTCATCCGACACCGGGGAACGGTCCGCAATGAATGCATGAACACGATCGACTGGCCGAAGCGCTACGGTGCCTTCGGCCGACATGGCTGCTGACTGAGGGTAAAGTCTGTTGCGAATTAAGGCATAAATTTGGCGAGCACGAAGATACCGTACCGTATTGAAATAGAGACCGACCCGCTTCATGAGATAAATCTATTCCGATTACGTGGACACACTTACGTTTTGGCGGGATTACCAAGGATAGTGTTAACGTACCGCACTGATTACGAAACGGAGCTTTCCGGACCGACTCTTCTCAAGTGCGTGCACATAATCCAGCCGAAGTGCAATGTCATTACCCAGGCGTTTACGGGCTTCTTCCAGCAATCTTTGTTCGGACTTATCAGTATAATTGCCGCCTCGCACAATTCGAATCACCAAGGACTGCCGGTCTGGCTGATAGATCTGAGCCTCTCGGATTTCTGTGAGGTCTTTAAAAATATGATCCAGCCTTCCAAGGCGGACTCCGTTTGGAAGCATCACATAGTCTTCTTGACGACCATCAATAGCGTCGACAACCCTTCCCGTCATTTCACAGCTCGGCGCGCTACGGCCTCCTATTTCCACCACATCTCCCGTGTCGTAGCGAAACAAAGGAAAGGCAGGATTGCTCCAATTCGTGCCGATCACCCGAAAGTGTGTCTCATTCCGATCGAGAGGTACAAACTCCACCAGAGAAAAGTCCTCATCAACGTGTAAGTGGCCGGAACGGCATTCAGATATGTTGGCGACCGATTCTGCCTGGCCATAGTGTTGGCGAACGCAACACCCGAAAGCCAATTCGATCATGTATTTTTGTTGAGGAAGAAGGTTCTCAGCTCCGATCGTAATGATGCGCGGAAGTGTTCGTAACGGCCGGCCGCGTTCAAGAACGTATCCTGCTAGCAATGCGAGAACCGATGGGTAACCGTGTAACCATGGAGCCGCAAATCGCTCGAGCGCATCTAGGTAGGCTTCTGCAGTCGATCCGGAAAGGTGGTAAGCACTGAACAGGATCTGTCGTCCTGGATGATTCACTCGCCAAAATGGCGGAGAGGCCTGCCGAAGTGGAACGACAGAGCGGCCGCCAAAGTACCCACACCACGTTTCTGGTTTGATGCCGTGGACCCCACGATAGCGCCACCAGACCGCCCAGCGCTCCTTCTCCGCATCGTGCGTTTCCCAAAAGTGAAGGCCCGCACCGGTCGTACCACTCGTGTGGCAGGATAAGAGGCTGTTCCGATCAAATTGCCTATTCAGAAGGTTGGGGGCGTTCTCCTGCACATCACTTTTGGTAAGAATTGGAAGTTTCTCAATCTGACTCAGAGGATCGATGCTGCTGCAGTCGACCTCATACGACTTGAATCGATGTTGCCAGAAGGGCGTTTGCAAGGCTGCTGCAAAGTGTGAACGGAGGCGGCAACGTCTGATTTCTTGAATACGGTCCGCAGTTACCGATGTGCGCTGCACCAACTCACGATTCAGCTCTTGATAGCCTGTCCCGTATCGTCGCCTGGCCAGTCGCCACCCCTCAATGGAGCACGCCAAGTTTTGCAGTCCAATAGGCAAGCAACTGTATAGGCGTTCGCGGTTCATGTTCGCGATCATTTACCGACCAAGGCGCAGAGCCAGACACTGTCCTGAGTCACGGGATTAACAAAGGTGAAATCCCGATGACCATATCGAAGCCCCCCCCCACACAATCTGCGAAGGGGCTCGAGCCGTAGCGTCTTCCAGATCCGCCGTACCGAGTTCTTCCAGTACCATTCACCGAGAAGACGATAATCGGCGATGTTGCGCAGGACTATCCCCTGCTGCATTGCAAAGTGTTGTGGATTGGAGAACCGTTGCCCCCAGATCTCAACCTTGGAAAACTTCGCTTGCAGCATGTCGCGAAACTCAGTCAGCGTGTATTCTTTTATGTGCGTGTGATTTACAGGAGACGGCTCATAATTCAATGAGAACACCGGCCGGTTTGGTGTAGATATGAACGCGACTCCGGCGCCATCGAGATGACGATGAACCGTATCCAGCAACGCCAAGGGGGCTGGTACATGCTCGATAACCTCGCAACACAGGATCAAATCCCACATCTTCCTCCCGCAATCTAGAATCGGGCTTGAAATGTCTCCCTCAAGAAAGCTTCCGAAGGGATACGTCTTGCGCGCAAACTCGACTGCAGTTTGAGAGATATCGACTCCCAAAACTTGATTGGCGTCGAGCTTGCTCATTAGGTAGGCAGTATTAAATCCCGTGCCACATCCCAGATCGAGAATTCCCTTTCCGGCTATAGGGGTCTTACCAGCCAGGAATTTGATCCTGGCAATCTGCTCTTGGACCATCATGGCAGGATCATCATCTAAGTCTTGGTCTGGCTTCCTTGGAAGCGCCCGCCCCATTCCCAGCCGCTGATCGTAGCCGGTTCTCACAGCCACTCCTTCACCTGCCGAATTCCGCCTCTCCATTGGGGAGCGGTCTCCTTTCTGGTGTTAGTCAACGCAGTGTTCGTTTAATGTTTAGTGTCACTCCAACATTGATCAGGCTCTGTCTCGCTCGCACCCATCCGTCTCTGAGTTTATTTCTGGTGCCATGATCAATATTCCTATAAACCGGCAGAAGAAAGTGTTTGCGCCTGTGCTTCCTGAACCACCGGATATACTCCTCGTGAGACATTGAAACGAAGGGGGTCAATAGCCGGACTGCAGCTGAATCGCATGCTCGCTCAGATTTGTCATATTTCAATGTGTGAGAGTGGCGGTTGTAGGAAAACCAATGACAATGCATATCACCACTGCATGGATCCCAATCAAATGCTAGTTGTCGTAATGCAAAGTCTGGAAATCGTATAAAACGTCCAAATCCTGTTCCCTCGGGCAGAAACCAATTTCCTAATCCATAAACGATAGGCGCCCCTTGATAGACTTCAATCCCTTGTACGCAATGGCTGTGACAGCCAATGACTGCTGATGCTCCGTACTCGATCGCGCGATGTGCAAGCTGACGATGCATAGGCTGAGGATACATTTCCAATTCGTAATTCCAGTGCATCAGCAACACTACGCGCCTCTGGGGATAGTGCTTGTTGGCGAGACGAATGCCGTTAATAACTGATTCAGGGGTGAGGGGATTAACTCCAGGGGTAGTTGCCGAGGCAATCCGACATCCAATCACATTCCATCCAAAGCCTATAAAAACCGTTTCACCATCGATATCCTGCAATAAAACTGGGCTTGATGCATCTTCAATGGACTCTCCTGCACCGCAGGCCAGAATGTTGTTTGCACTAAGTAGGTCTATCGTTGCACGTGGTGACGGGTGTAAGTCCGTTACATGATTGTTCGCTAGCGTAACCAGACGAATATTCATGGCGTGCAAGTAGGAAAGTACCGATTTGTCGTTATAGAGTCTTGTGCCCGTATCTGACTCGTTATCTGAAAGGATCGCCCCCTCAAGATTTGCGATCACCGACCGCTGGCCCCAGTCAGGACGCGAGCTCGTGGCAATAGACGTTATACCGCGTGGAACAGCAATATCTCCCACAAAGATCATGAAACCATCCTATAAGACTTAATTGCCTAGTGACTTTTCGAGTTTTCCTTCTGCACATTGCTCATGCAAACTACGGATGCATCTTTTGTACATGTCGTACTTAGTATCTTGATCTGGAAAGCCAGCCAAGACTCGTTTACCCTTTTCAATTAGAGAACGCTGGAATTCCTCGTTCTGGGCCAAAAAGCCAATTGCCCTTGCCGCATCACGAGCATTCATGGGTTTAAAGTAAAGCGCAGCATCGCCACAAACATCGCGTGCGAACCTAAGATCTGTTGTAACGATAGGTATCCCCATGGCCATTGCTTCTGGGTAATTCGCTGAGAATGTCTCTAAAACTGAGGGCAAGAAAAGAATCTGGCAGGAGCGATACAACTCGGGGCCTTGGCCCACAGACACACTGCCCACGCTGATAATCCTATCCAGCACACCCAGTTCTTTTGCCTTTGAGTGAATAGCAACGTAGCCTTGTTCTGAGTGAGGTATAGTCATCACAAACTCAAAGTTCAGGTTGGGCATAATAAGCTGTAACTCTTTAGCAACATGCGGCACGAGGTTGAGGTTCTTATGCCTGTAGAAGGCAGCCATACAGAGGATTCTTGTTTTTTTACCACTTGTCGATTTTGGGTCACTCTGACAATTGAGATAGTCGGTACCACAGCTATTTGGAACAACAAATATCCTGTCTTCACTGAGCCTAAGTCTTTTCTTTAGTCCCTCTTTTGCTAAGAGAGACTCCGTGACCCACGCATCAGCCTTTCGATACATAATCGCTTTGTACGCTATATGCGCCACTAATTTGCATGCCACTAGTGGCCCCTCTACTGTTTTCCAAGCCCAGTGATCTCCATGTGTAACCCATCCATCCGCAACACCGCACAAGTGGGGTCTTGAGAAGTCAACATACGAAGGTCCAAAGAAGGTGAACACCACGTCTGGGTTATGCCCCTCCACTATCTTTCTAAGAAGCCTCCGACTCTTATAGCTTTTGGCAGGTGACTCATCCATTACGGTCAGCAAAGAACAATTCGTAAAACTTCCAGAGAACTGCAGTTCGTGAGCGACACTCTTTGAGACGATAAAGTGCCACTCAATTTCATCCGACCTCTTGACCGCAGTTCGGATGAATGACACAGCTGCTTGGAGCGAACCACCCTTGTTTAGAGTGGAACAGTTAAGAATAACTTTCATGGAGATTCAGAAATTAGCCCGACCGAGGTACTTGTATTTTCCCAGCATGATTCCACTTGTCTGCACCTGATTAAGTACCTTTGTGCCCGGCTCTGTTAAGAAGCCTCGTGCGCCAGCCCTCACTAAACATGCGCCACCTAAAGCGGAGCCAATTGTGGTCACGATAGAATTCGCAAAAACATCTGCGGTGTTGGACCATAACATCAGGCAAAGCATCCAAACACTGAAGTACACAGCACCAGACCCAATAGATGAACCTACATACATTCCACAGACTCGAAAACCGCGAGTCACAATCGCAAGACAAGCCACAACTATCATGGTAGCGGTTGTCAGCCCCACCTCACCGCTGAGCCGAATTAGCGAGCTCTCACCCAATCCTTGCATCTTGATCGCATCAAAGACTTGAACCCCACCAAAGATGCGGGATCCAAATGTAAAATAACCGAGGCCTTCGCCGGTAAAGAGGTAACTGTCCAGCATCGTTTTGATGGGCAGCCAGAGATTTCCTTCAAGTCTAGTTGGGACAGCATTAATCACGCTCGCAAATCGCTCATACACTGCTGTAGCCAGCGTTGGTCTTGCGATCCAAGCCCCTAAGAGTCCCGCCGGTATAATCGCCACAGGAAGCAACAGATTTCTTACCTTGGCCCCATGTTGTCTCATATACACGAGGGCAACAATAAGCATGGCTAACACCAGAAACATCAACGCAGCCCGTTGCCCGGATACAAAAATCACTACCAAGTCGAAGAGCATGAGCGCATAGGACAGAGTTGACCGTTTACCCTGGGAAAAAAGCAGATGGCACCACCTGAACAATACGAGGGTGAAAATGACTTGCCCGAATTTTCCCGTGTGAGTGAATATTGACGCCGGGCGAAACATCCCAGGAATAAGTACCGCCTTCTCTCTGGTAGCGAAATCGCCGATACCCATCGCACTCGTTCCCCATACGGAGTTGATTGGGTGATTCTTGCCCAGCATGACCTGGAGGAGCGCCACGGTCCCAATGATTAATATCCAACAGGTGACACACAGGAGAAGACGCTCCGAGTTCGTCTCTCCTGCTGACACATACCTTGCAGAGATTAAAAGATAAACCAGCGGCAAAAACGTGGCGCGCAGACCGATGCCATACAGGCCGATGTGGTTGCCATTCAGTACATGGGTGAGAGCGGTTAGGACAACAAACAATGCGCTCAGCATCCAGAACAGAACAGGAACTGCCTTGAGATTCAATTTCCCCTGCAACCCAATCGCCACGGCTGTGCTAAGCACGAGCAGATCTGCACCAAAGAAGACCAGATCCGAATGAACCAGATACTTTCTGGTGACTTCTTGCAACAACGGAAGGTTTAAGATAAACAGCAACCACCAAGACTTCATTCGCTCTTTCAGCGTCCACACGGTTCACTTTGGCGGAGCCGTAGCGTCCATCCCGCCCATGTAGCCCCTTCCATGACATAACGTGACGACACATAGGAGAAGAACACCAAGAGTGTCAGCTCTGTCAGGACTTTATTGATTACGGCACCTTTTATCCCGTAGAGGTCGATCAACAGGTAGGCACACGGCACGCTGATGAGAGCCGACAAAGCCTGGCAGTACAACCGTTGTTTTCTGAAGTCGCCAGACATTAGGGCGCTTTCAATACTGCTGGACAGAAACCGAATCAAAACACACACCGACAGCCAGGAAAGAACATCTCCCGCCTCTCTGTATTTCTCGCCAAAGACGAAGCTTACAAGCGTTTCACCGAATAAGTACATCGCCAGCGTGCCAACTACACCCAACAAGCCCATTGCAGCGCAGCCGAAACGATAAACGGCCAGGAATCGCTGCCAATCGCTGAAGAACCAGCGATGGATCTTGGGCAACAGAAACCTTTGATAGATTGCTTGTGGGACCAAGAACGCCACGAGCAAAAATGCCGTGGCCACGGAGAACGTGGCTGCCGCACTTGGGCTCGTCATATTTCCAAGCAGCACGATCTCGATCCGACCATACAGCATCACCAACACGGCAGTCCCCGCATATGGCCATGCCAATCTGAGCAGCCCTCCAAGGTCCGGTGCCGGCCCCGACAATTGGGTTCCTTGCGAATTGTTATCCGGATGTCCAGAAAGATGCATCTTGGCCGGTGTCATAGAAGAAAGCGCGTATAGAGCAAACATGATCAACACAGCTGACACCGCACCAAACCCCTTGGCTACAGACTCAGCGGTGCCGGTGGCGGTCAAATAGACGATAGTTGCTACAGCGAGGCGCCCTATATGTGGGAATGTCTGCCAAAATGAGAGCGTGAGGTAACGTGCCTCTAGCTGAAGCTTTGCGGAAAGGAGTTCGACCATTACCTGGAGGACGACCATGGTCTGCAACCACCACATGGTATTAATGAGCCGTTCATCCGCGACCACGAGCGTCAACCCTACCCAGGCCATCGCAAGTACAATAACCCCCCACGCGCCAAGCATCGAAAATGATTTGTGCACCCAGCGAAATGCGTGCCATCCCTCCTGTCCAAAGATCAGTAACCACACACTCGGCATGCCGAATCCAATGATAGCCGTCAGGATTACAGCAATTGAAAGGCCGGTGCTGAGAACACCGAACTCATCAACGGTAAGTGTATGGCCGAGCAATACCTGTGTAAGAAAGGCCAAAAAACCAGACCCAGCCAAGCTTAAGAAGATCGGCAGAATCTTCTTCAAAGCGGACTTGAATTCGTTATGCAGGATCACAGAAACCGCCCTTTCCCCGCGCCAATGGGTCACTGGACGCGAGGCATATTGGGAGTTGAAGGTGGCCGATCATCCAGCGGCAGCAGGAGCAAGTAAGAGATGACGCGAGCACGGACTTCGTCAAGGTCGGATGGTAAAGAACTTCTGAGACTTGCTAAATACTCCAACGCCTCAAGTACGGTTGGTGTATACGGTCTCCTCTGGGCTACTAATACATCTTCCAAGGTTGTGATATAACGCACGTCGTCAACACCTTCACGAAACCCCTCCCAAGCCAATGTGTCGACCACCCCATCCGCGGTCGGGTATGCGAATGTGTGGTCTCGATATCGCGGGTGATCGAAATCGTTCCAGATGAATCCCATCGAGTCCTGATACGCGTAAGGCATAACACCATCGTAACCACACCGCCAAATCTCAAGGCCATAATTACGTCTGAATACTGCTGGGTTTTCAGGCCCAGTTTGGGGATTCGCGTATGAAAAGATTTTATGTCCCATCGAATGGAAGCTCTGCGCTTGTGATGGAACGAGTTTGCCGGCCATGACTAAGAGGTCCAACAGGTCCCCCACGAGTGAGAATGCATCGGCATACCCTGCCGTAAAGACCTTGATGCCCTGATCATGGGCAAGGTCCCAGGCCTTTCTCTGCGATAGCAGTTTTGCTCCTTTTGCCTCATCAATCCCATAGAGATAGACGTCTTCTACCCCATGTTCATCCGCAATCTCTCTGAGAACTCTTAAACGTTTCCGTAAGGCATCAAGCTCGCCCGTGCTTGTGGGATTACCGGTGCCGGTGCCCAAGTAAAAAAGTGAGCGATTATCGATTCCAACCTGTTTGCGAATCTGTAGCACTTCCCGAAGTTCAGACCGACTGAAAGTCTGATAAACGCTGGGCGTCTTCACCCCGTGTGCCACCATATTTTCAAGCTCCGCTATGAACTGCTTGCGCCCCTTGTACTCGGATGAAATAGAGGGAGTTTCAGAAAGCATGCCCCTGTAGTACATGCTGTACTCGATCTTTGGAGCGTGGAGTGTGAACGGCAGAACCTGCAACTTGACCTCCAGTTGTCCCAATTGCCCCAAATCATCTGCCAGATTGATAAATCCACTATAGGTTCCCGATGCGGCATTGTCAGGGATATGCACCGTTACCCACAGCTGCTTCACCTGAGAGCGGCTCAACGTGATCGGCTGCAGATCCACAGTGTCAGAGATGGGAAACTCCTGCGTCGACTTCACGAGACGACCCCTAATGGATCCGGGCTCGCTTATGGGAACTAGGTTATTTGCTCCCGCAATCCGTAAACGCGCGTAATTTTTACTGGAATCTTCGTCCACATGTATCAACGCATCGTCCTTGAGAAGCAATTCGGGAATGAGAACTCTGCTCCGACCTTTATGGGACAGCCCTATCGTATCCCAAGCCCCTCCCGCCTGATACCAAGACTTTACAAAACGAATATCGATCTGATCCTTCGGGATTACTCCTTGACCTCCCACCAAGTCCGTGGCGGAAATGCGAAGGTTTCGGAGATCGCGGCCTATCGGTTGAATCACAAAACTTGCCGGCTCATACTCACCTCTACACGCTGTGACATCAATTTTGGTTGTATGTTTGCCAGGGATGGGAAACGTATTCGGTAGGATTTGTTCACCGCTAAGTGGATTCACCACGTGTACAGACACAAGGCCAAGATTCGGAGCCTGCGCGTGCCCCTGTGGGTTGACATGAGGAGCGAGGCTGATGCTCAAAAGACATAGGGCAGCAGCTTGGACATACTTTTTCAATTTGGCCAGACTTTCTTTCTTGAGATGAATCACGGGGCAGTTCAGTCTCAGCAACATTCACTGACGCACATGCCCAAAACCAGGCCCCCTTGGCAGAAAAGCAGTAACGGCGGTACTCAGACGATTCCTTTTGACCAGACAGGAATTAACGCCATTTATCCCTTAGCATATTTCTTCAACTAGGTGTGAGGGCCAAATAGCCAGACCTTCCTGTCTTCCGACCCCGTGTCGCAACCTGACGCATGTCCCGTTGCATCTACGTAGTGCTTTCAGCGACCCCTTGTACGTGATAATTCGGCATTGACCAATGCGTCGAACGAAGGTACTGTTTCCTCCTTACGACCGGTGTCCACCAGGGCCGGATGGACGGGGTCTTCGAGATGGATCTCTCTGCGAGTGTCGTGGTGGAGGATAGGCATTGCGTGTTACGGTCTCGTTCAAATCGACGTTTTTGCCTCGCCGCCTTGAGGCGTCGGCCAAGGCGCTAGCGGCCGGACGCCCTGAGGATTGGTGGCATGGGGCGAAGGAACGAGGCCTCTTCTCCCTGTTCCGACTGCAACAGCAACTGGGCAGCCGTTGGTTATCCCGCTCGTTTACCGAACAGGACATTGCGGCCTCGTCGTTTTGCCGGAGCGCCTATCCGGTCCTGCCTTCCCTGCCCTGGCACTGCGACCTCGATCCCGCGTCGGCCGACGAGCTACTGAGCGGTCGCCTGTCGGTGTTCGGCCTCCCCTGGCACTGGACGGCGGATGGGGCGTGCTGGCATCAGGCCCCGGATACGGGGCGGACCTGGCCCCGGCGTTTCTTTCCCGGCATCCCGGTTGACACAGGAAACCAGTGCGGAGATGTCCGCGTGGTGTGGGAACCCTCACGGTTGCAGCACCTCGTGACGCTGGGG
>JAHBWR010000086.1 GCA_019636875.1 Nitrospira sp. | reverse complement strand
GCTTCCGGTTCCGAGCTGCCGTGCTGGTGGGAGACCTTGTCTTCTTCGAACAGCTCCGCCATTTCTTCTGCCATCACAGCATCATCATCCTGAATGGCGATGAGGGGAATTTCTTTTCTCGCCTTAGGTTGTTCCTCCGGCGAGGGTTGGTCGGTCTGTTTGGGTTGCTCACTCATAGTGATCAGTATACACCAGAAAAGGTCAGGACTGTGCCTTATTCAAAGGCTTCCAGCGACGATTTCTCCGGAAACTGCCGCTTGCAGTTCTGGCAGGTCACAAAGTAATAAGCATCTCGCACGGATAGGGTGGCGCGTAAATCGAGATTCACCCCCTGATGATTGCAGGCCGTACAGGAAATCTCTTTCAATCGAAGCGGCACATCGGGCTGCGTTCGCAGGTAGAACTCCATATCCGTATAGACGGGAAACGTATAGAAGCACTTCTTGCAGATCCCCCGCCAGTCGCCGTCCGGTCCCATAAATCGTTCATCGATGGCAAAGTCGGATTGTTTGCACACGGCACATTGAACCGAATTCAATCGCCGTTCGACTTCTTGCTGCGTGATGGTGACCATATCGATGTGAGTATAGCGGGCGGGGAAATGAAATCGCAACCACACCACAGGGTCTGCCAGAATACTTGACGCGCACTCAGCTCGAGCTATACTGGCTAGACCATGCACATGATTACGGAAAATCTGTTGGTAGGCAGTATCGATGATGCGCAGGAGCCTCCAGCGGTGGTCGGTACCCTTCTGTTTGTTGCTGAAGAGTTTACAATCACGCCGGCCGAATGGGTTGACTATCATCGCATTCCCCTTCGGGAGTTTGCCAAGGCCGATCCTACGAAGCTGATGGAAGCCGTCCAATGGCTTGAATCTCGGGTCTCCAAGGGAAGGACGCTGGTCTGCTGTCGAGCAGGAATGGGTCGGTCTGTTTCTGTGGTCATGGCCTATCTCTGCTGCGTGGAAGGGCGCACGTATGATGATGTGCTGAAGTTGGTGATGGCTCGGCGGCCTGGTGCCATGCCGCTGCCGAATCTTCAGGTCGCCATCGAACAGGTCCGTCAACTTCGGCGTGTCAGTAGATCTGTGCCCTCCGGTTCATAATTCATTGTCCTCCTCCCTCGCTTCTTGCCTTTCCATCATCCTCGTGGCGTAATGCAGCCTTCTTTGGTAGGTGGTTGAGTTATGCCTGAGTTGCCAGAAGCAGAAGTCGTCGCTAGACAGATCCGTGCTCGTCTCCTTGGAGCGCAACTGAGAGATTTCTGGATCGGCCGTGCGGACATCGTGCGCGAGGGGCTCCTTACCGCCTCGTGGTATCGAGGCGCTGTGCTTCAGTCCGTCCAACGATTTGGGAAAAGCGTGGCGTTGGGATTGGTGAACCAAAACGTCTGCCGCTACGTGGTGGCTGAACTCGGGATGACCGGACTCCTCCTGTTCCAGTCCGTGCCGACGAAATACCCGCAACACGTGCACGTCAGACTGTCGTTCGAGGGCGCGAGTGAGCCGGAGCTGCGGTACTGGAATCCCCGCCGGTTCGGACGACTTTCCTTGCTGGACAAGACCGGGCTTGAACGATACCTCGCCCGCCGATTTGGGGTTGATCCGTTGCTCGTCTCAAAGCAGGATTTTGTACGAATTCTACGAGAGCGGCGTGGTCGGCTCAAGCCGCTGCTGATGCATCAACAAATTATTGCCGGCATCGGGAACATTTACGCGAACGAGATTCTCTTTAGGGCCAGGCTCCATCCGAACATGCCGGTGAGTCAACTATCGATGGGAAAAGTCGAACGTCTCTACGAGGTTATGTGCGAAGTTCTTGAGGAGGCGATTCTCGCAGGAGGGTCCAGCGTCCGCGATTTTTTTGCTCCTGACGGAACCGAGGGACAGTACAAGCGCCGCCATTTGGTGTATGGAAAGGAGGGGCAATCCTGTCCAAACCGATGTGGGGAAAGCATTCGACGTCTCCAGGGGGAACGAAGTTCCTATTTCTGCTCACGATGTCAGTCGCTTCGGTCCACACGATAATCCATTGTGGAAGAAGATCTGTTTATTTTCTAGCTGCTTAGAGCAAGAGCACCTCAACATACTTGCGCTAGGCCTTTTGATCCCTCTTGGTTTAGTTCCTCTGGCGTCTTGAGAGATCCTGTTAATTTCCGCTACAATCCGCCTTCCCGATCGGCTGAGTTCACGACGAAGGAGAATTCGTATGGCTAAGGTGTTGGAAGGCCCCGGCATGGGGCTGATGAAGAAGTGGGGTATCCACGTTCCTCACTATGTGGTGGTCACGAGCGCGGACGAGCTGTCAAAACTCGGACAAGCGAATGATTGGATGAAGTCTTCCAAGCTGGTGGCGAAGGCCCATGAGGCCCTCGGGTCACGGTTCAAACTCGGCCTCGTGAAGGTCGGCTTGGACCTCAAGGATGCCGTAGCTGCGACCAAGGAAATGATCGGCCGTCAGGTCGGTAGCATCAAGGTGACGCAAGTCATCGTGTCGGAGATGGTTCCTCACAAAGAAGAATATTATTGCGCCGTGAAGTCTACCCGCGAAGGCAGCGAAGTTCTCGTTGCCAATTGTGGCGGCATCGAAGTCGAGTCGAACTGGGAGCGGGTCAAGCGCCTATGCCTCGAAGTCGGAGAGACGCCGTCCCCCGATGCACTTGAAAAACTTTCAAAGGATGCCGGGTTTACCGGTGCCCTCACCAAAAAGATGGCCGATTTTGCCGGCAAGATGTTCACGTGCTTCGACAACGAGGATGCGCAGTATCTCGAGGTAAATCCGGTCGTGGTGCGCGAGGGCGATGGCGAATTGGTCGCACTCGATGCTGTGACATTGCTCGACGGGGACGCGAAGTTCCGCCATCCGGATTGGAACTTCCAGTTTGCCGCGGAGTTTGGGCGAGCCTATAGCAAAGACGAAGTGGAAGTCATGGCGGTCGACAGCAAGATTAAGGGTTCGGTCAAGTTCATCGAGATCCCGGGCGGCGACACGGCCATGCTGCCGGCGGGCGGTGGAGCCAGCGTGTACTACTCCGATGCCGTCGTGGCGCGTGGCGGGAAGTTAGCAAACTACGCCGAATACTCCGGCGATCCGCCGGACTGGGCGGTGGAAGTGCTCACAGAAAAAGTCTGTTCGCTGCCTGGTATCAAAAATATCATCGTCGGTGGCGCAATCGCGAATTTTACCGATGTGAAAAAGACATTCGGCGGCATCATCAATGGATTCCGCAAAGCGAAGGGCGGCGGGAAACTAAAGGGCGTCAAGATTTGGGTCCGGCGCGGAGGGCCGCGTGAGAAGGAAGGACTTGACGCGATGCGCGCGCTGAAGGACGAAGGCTTCGATATCAACGTCTTCGATCGTAACACCCCGCTGACGGACATCGTCGACAAGGCGCTGCAAAAATAAGAATCAAAGTGCTGAGTCTGGAGCGGCGGGGCCGTTCGTGTGCTCATGACTCAGCGCGCGGCTCTTAGCACTGAGGAAGAGGAGATTCCGATGAGCATTCTGGCTAATAAAGACACCCGTGTGGTGATTCAGGGAGGCGCCGCCGGTGTTAATGCGGCTCGCCGTATGGCGGAGTTCTGTTACCTGATCAAGCGTCCGCTCAACGTGGAAGCATTTGTGTATCCGCCGGACGCCGGCAAGACCAATGAAATTCCATACGGCAGCGGTCTGATTGCCATTCCAGTATACAAGACGGTTGCCGAAGCCACGAAGGCCCATTCAGCGATTAATACCAGTCTCGTGTACATCGGAGCCGATCGTGCGATGAAGGGCGCCATGGAAGCGCTGGACGACTCGCACATTAAAGTCGTGTCGATGATCACGGAAGGCGTGCCGGAGAAGGATGCGAAGTTGCTTGGCGCCCATGCGCGCAAACTTGGCAAGGTGTTCAATGGGCCATCCTCGATCGGGATCATTTCCGCCGGGGCTTGTCGGCTAGGTGTGATCGGAGGGGCCTTCGACAATCTGGTCCTCTCAAAGCTCTATCGCGAAGGGTCGTTCGGGGTTATTACGAAGTCGGGCGGCTTGTCCAACGAAATCATCTGGATTTGCTCCCAATTTGCCGACGGCATCACGACGGCGATCGGGATCGGTGGCGATGCCTATCCTGGTACGGACTATGTTAGCTACCTTGAAATGTTCGAAAACGATCCTCAGACGAAAGCCGTAGTCATTGTCGGCGAAATGGGAGGGGATCTGGAAGAGCGTGCTGCCGAGTGGTACGGCGCCAAGAAGCGTCGTGTAAAGCTCATCGGTGTCGTTTCTGGCTTCTGTCAGGAGAGTTTGCCGAAAGGGATGAAGTTCGGCCATGCCGGTGCCAAGGAAGGGATGAAAGGCGAAGGGTCGGCTCGCTCGAAGTCCGACGCGCTCAAGAAGGCCGGTGCGATCGTCCCAGCAACATTTGGCGCACTGGGGCCAGCAATCAAAGAGACCTATCAAGAATTGTTGAAATCCGGCCAGGTGAAGGAAGTAGTCGAGCCTGCCGTGCTCCCCAAGCTCCCCAAGACGGTCGAAGAGGCGATGAAGGCAGACGAAGTCATAGTGGCGCCGCTGATTCGCACAACGATCAGTGATGACCGCGGTGATGAGCCCTGCTATGACGGCTATCCGGCTTCCGAACTCATCAATAAGGGCTACGAAATCCCCCACGTCATCGGTCTTCTCTGGGACAAGCGGCTGATTTCAAAACAAGAAGCTGAAATCATTAAGCGGATCATGATGCTCTCCGCCGATCACGGCCCCTGCGTGAGTGGAGCGTACGCCACCATCCTTGCAGCTTGTGCCGGTATTGGTATGTCCCAAGCGGTTGCTGCCGGGTTGATCATGATTGGACCGCGATTCGGCGGAGCCGTGACTGACGCTGGACGCTGGTTTAAGTATGCCGTCGACAACAAGATGAATGTGGACGAGTTTCTGGCTTACATGAAGAAGAATGTGGGGCCAGTGCCCGGCATCGGTCATCGAGTGAAGAGCTTGCGCAATCCGGACAAGCGGGTCAAGGAGCTCGTCGGGTATGTGAAGAGTTTGAACATCAAGACGCCATGCCTCGATTTTGCGCTGCAGGTCGAGCAGGTGACGGCGGTGAAGAAAGATAATCTCATTCTAAATGTCGATGGGACGATGGCAGCCGTCCTGGTTGATCTCGGGTTCCCCGTCGATAGTTTGAACGGTTTCTTCATCCTGTCTCGCACGATCGGATTGATTGGCCATTGGGTTGACCAAAACCGGCAAGATAGTCGTTTGATCCGATTGTTCGATTACTTGGTGAACTACGCGGCGCCGAAAAGGCGGGAGGTCCCGCCTTTAAAATAGGTGCGGGAAGTTCCATCGTTGAAATAGGCACGCAACGTGTCATCGCTGAGATAATTGCGGGAGGTTCCTCCGCTCAACGAGTGGGGGAGCAGGCCGCCCTAACCCAAGGCTGGTGACGGAGCGTGGCTGGGGAATACAACTCCTTGGCTCCTGGCTCCTAGTCCCACGCCCGTTTGTGAGGAGAGCGCTCATGTCACTCGAGCTCGCGAAGAAGCTCTACGCCAAAATGCCAGAAGTCTTTGAGAAGGCCAGAAAAAAATTCGGCCGTCCGTTGACGTTGGCGGAGAAGATTCTTGTGTCGCATGCCGACAACTTTGATACTCAACAGTGGGAGCGTGGGAAAGCCATGTTGGCGCTCCGTCCAGACCGTGTGGCGATGCAGGATGCCACAGCCCAGATGGCTGTGTTGCAGTTCATGCAGGCCAACAAGAAGAAGGCGGCGGTGCCCAGTACGATCCACTGTGACCACCTGATTCGCGCCGAAATGGGTTCCGAGAAAGACCTCCTTCGCGCGATGGACGAAAACAAGGAAGTGTACAATTTTCTCGCCTCCGCGGCGAAGAAGTACGGGATCGGGTTTTGGAAACCGGGTGCCGGGATCATCCACCAGGTGGTGTTGGAAAACTATGCGTTCCCTGGTTGCTTGATTATCGGAACCGATTCACACACGCCGAACGGCGGTGGGTTAGGTGGGTTAGCCATCGGTGTTGGTGGGGCGGATGCCGGCGAAGTGATGGCTGGTTTGCCCTGGGAAGTGCTCCATCCGAAATTAATCGGGGTGAAGTTGACCGGCAAGCTGAGTGGATGGGCGTCCGCAAAAGATGTGATTCTCTATCTCTGCGGCTTGCTGACGGTGAAGGGTGGAACGAACAAGATTGTTGAATACTTCGGCCCCGGTGCTGAAACCATTAGTGCGACCGGAAAGGGCACCATTTGCAACATGGGTGCGGAGCTTGGCGCCACCACGTCAGTCTTCCCATTTGATCAAAAAATGGTCGAGTATCTGAACATTACGGATCGGGCAGATTGGGCGAAGTTAGCCCAGGCCAACAAGGCCTTGCTGACGGCTGATCCAGAAGTGATGCAGGCTCCGGAGAAGTATTACGATCAGATCGTTGAAATCGATCTCTCGAAGTTGGAGCCGCATGTGGTGGGGCCGCACACGCCGGACTTGGCTCGGCCGATTTCAAAGCTGAAAGCAGAAGCTCAAGAGAAGGGCTATCCGGTTGAGTTGAAGGCGGCCTTGATCGGCAGCTGTACCAATTCGTCCTATGAAGACATTAGCCGCTCGGCCCATGTGGCGCAACAGGCCCTGAAGGCTGGGTTGAAGGCGAAGGCCTCGTTTCTGATTTCTCCTGGATCAGAGCGGATTTACCATACGATGAAGCGTGACGGGTTCCTGGAGACGTTCGAGAAGCTTGGCGGGACTGTGCTGTCGAACTCGTGCGGCCCCTGCATCGGCCAGTGGAAGCGCGCGGATGGAGTGAAGGGCAAGGCGGATTCGATCGTCAGCTCCTTCAATAGAAATTTCCCTGGTCGGAATGACGGTATTAGCGAGACATTGTCTTTTCTCGCGAGTCCGGAAGTCGTGACGGCCTATGCGATCACTGGTGATCTTGGCTTTGATCCAGTGAATCAATCGGTCAAGGGTGCCGACGGCAAAGAATTCAAGCTTCAGGCCCCGGTGGGTGAAGAGTTGCCGGCGAAGGGTTTTGCCAAGGGAGAAGAGGGGTATGTGGCCCCAGCTGAAGACGGCTCGAATCTCACCGTCGATATTCCGCCGACCAGCGAGCGGTTACAAGTCTTGCGGCCGTTTCCAAAGTGGGACGGTAAAGATTTTGACAAGCTCCCGCTTTTGATCAAGACCAAGGGCAAAACCACGACCGACCATATTTCTCCTGCTGGTCCGTGGCTCAAGTTTCGAGGTCATCTGGACAAGATCAGCGACAACATGTTTCTCGGTGCCAACAGTGCGTATGCGTCAGAGCCCGGCAAGGGGACGAACGTGTTGACAGGAGAATCCAATCTCACGATTGCGCAGATCGCTCGGGCGTATAAAGCCAAGGGTATCGGCTCCATCGTCGTCGGGGACGAGAATTATGGTGAAGGCAGCAGCCGTGAGCATGCCGCCATGTCGCCGAGATTCCTCAATGTGCGTGCGGTCATCACGAAGAGTTTTGCTCGTATCCACGAGACGAATCTCAAGAAGCAGGGCATCCTTCCGCTGACGTTCGCCGATCCAACAGACTACGACAAGATCGAGATGAATGATCGGTTAAGCGTCGTGGAGCTGGCCAATCTGGCGCCAGGGAAACCGGTAACCGTGGTCGTGCACAAGGCCGGCGGAGACGTGAAGATCCAAGCCAACCACAGTATGACAGCACAACAGCTAACCTGGTTTAAGGCCGGTTCGGCGTTGAACGCGCTGAACTAACCGATAGATTGAGAGGGAGAAACATGGCGAAAGCAGACAAAATTATCTATACGAAAACTGACGAAGCCCCGATGCTAGCGACCTATTCGTTCCTGCCGATCATCAACGCCTTCACGAAAGCGGCTGGAGTCTCGGTGGAGTTGCGGGATATTTCACTCGCGGGGCGCGTGATCGCGGTATTCCCCGAATATCTTACTCCTGAGCAGAAGCAGCACGATGCCTTGGCCGAGTTGGGTGAGATGGCCAAGACACCGGAAGCCAACATCATCAAGTTGCCGAACATCAGCGCCTCGATCCCGCAGCTGGTTGCCACCATCAAGGAGTTACAGAGCCAGGGCTACAAGCTGCCGGACTATCCAGAGAATCCGAAGGACGACAAGGAAAAGGACATCAAGGCTCGCTACGACAAGGTGAAGGGTAGCGCCGTGAACCCGGTCTTACGCGAAGGCAACTCCGATCGCCGTGCGCCGCTGTCCGTGAAGGCCTATGCCCGTAAACATCCCCATAAGATGGGGGCGTGGTCCTCAGACTCCAAGACTCATGTGGTGCATATGAAGGGGGGAGACTTCTTCTCAAATGAAAAGTCTCTCACGATTCCTGCTGCGACCACGGCGAAGATCGAATTCGTCGGAGCGGACGGGAAGGCCACGGTCTTGAAAGAGAAGATCGCGTTGCAGGCCGGAGAAGTGCTCGATGCCACGTTCATGAGCGTCAAGGCGCTTCGCAAGTTCCTCGAAGAGCAGATCGAGGATGCCAAGGCAACGGGTATCTTGTGGTCGCTGCACATGAAGGCCACCATGATGAAGGTCTCGGATCCGAAGATCTTCGGTCATGCCGTGACCGTCTTCTATAAAGATGTCTTCGAGAAGCATGGCGAGACATTCAAGAAGCTCGGCGTTGATCCGGACAATGGTCTTGGCGACGTCTATGCCAAGATTAAGTCTCTACCGGATGATCAACGAAAGGCGATCGAAACGGACATTCAGGCCGTCTATCAGAAGCGCCCACCGATGGCGATGGTGAACAGCGACAAGGGGATCACGAATCTCCATGTGCCCAGCGACATCATCATCGATGCGTCGATGCCGCCCGTCATTCGCGACAGTGGCAAGATGTGGAATCCGCAAGGTCAGTTGCAAGATGTGAAGTGCGTGATTCCGGACGCCAGCTATGCGCCGATCTATCATGAGGTCGTCGAGTTCTGTAAGAAGAACGGGGCCTTTGATCCGAAGACGATGGGGACGATTCCAAACGTCGGTCTTATGGCTCAGGCAGCGGAAGAGTATGGGTCACACGACAAGACCTTCAAGGCTTCGGGCAATGGCACGATCAGGATTGTGGATGCGACCGGCAAGACATTGCATGAGCATAAAGTCGAGGAAGGCGATATCTGGCGGGCGTGCCAGGTCAAGGACGCACCGATCCAGGATTGGGTCAAGCTGGCCGTGACCCGCGCCAAGGCAACCGGTGCACCAGCCGTCTTCTGGCTGAACAAGGACCGTGCCCACGATGCGGAATTGATCAAGAAGGTCAATGCCTACCTGCCAAAGCATGATACGACGGGGCTTGAGATTAAGATCATGTCCCCAGCGGACGCTTGCCGATTCTCGATTGCCAGGATGAAGGAAGGCAAGGACACGATTTCTTGCACGGGTAACGTGCTCCGTGACTATTTGACCGACCTCTTTCCAATTCTCGAAATCGGGACCAGCGCCAAGATGCTCTCGATCGTTCCGTTGCTGAACGGCGGAGGACTGTTCGAGACTGGGGCAGGCGGTTCGGCACCGAAGCACGTGCAGCAATTCCAGCAAGAGGGCTACCTGCGATGGGACTCGCTGGGTGAGTTTCTGGCGCTGGCTGCCTCATTGGAACACTTGGCTAAGGCCGGAAACAATGCCGTGGCGAAGATTCTGGCGGATACGCTGGATCAAGCCAATGCCAAGTTTCTCGAGAGCAATAAGTCGCCAGCCAGGAAAGTCGGTGAGATCGACAACCGCGGCAGTCATTTCTATCTCGCGCTCTACTGGGCGCAGGCCTTGGCCGCGCAAACCGCGGACAAAAAGATCGCGGAAAAGTTTGCCAAGATTGCGAAGGATCTGAGCGATAACGAGAAAACCATCGATCAGGAATTACTCGCGGCACAGGGCAAACCTCAGGATGTCGGGGGCTATTATCACCCGGACGATGCCAAGGCATTCAAAGCCATGAGGCCCAGTGCGACGTTGAACAACATTATCGATTCGTTTGCGTAACTCGTGAGGCGAGAGGGGGATGGTGAATCCATGCCCCTCTCGCTCCTCACTTTATACGGTATAGGAAATGGCTCAAGATTCCTCTGAGAATGTTATCGATCAACCTGAGGTGATGAAACCTCGAATGGTCACGATCGAGATTGCCGGCAAGAAGGTCGATGTGCCGGAAGGAATTACGGTTGTCCGTGCGATGTGGTATGCGGGTATCGACGTCGTCCGTGGCGTGGGCTGCCTCGGCGGCTTCTGCGGTGCCTGCGCGACCTACTACAGGACGAAGGACGATCCTAAGGTAAAGACTTGTCTGGCTTGTCAGATGGCGGTGCAGGATGGCATGTCGTTTACGATGATGCCGCCGTTTCCGGCACGAAAAGCCACGTACGAGATTCAAAAACTCCAAGATCCCAAACAAGACCTGTTCAATCTGTATCCTGAAGCTCCGCTCTGCCGAAACTGTAATGCGTGCACCGAAGCGTGTCCGCAAAAGATCGATGTCCGTGAAGGCGTGTGGAAGGCTGTGTTTGGCGATTTCAAAAGCGTCTCCGAAATGTTCATGGACTGTGTGATGTGCGGCATGTGCACGCCCGTCTGTATTGCGGACATTGCGCCTAATCTTGTGGCGCTGTATGTAAGTCGCGCGCAAGGAGCGCATTTCTCCGAAAAGCCGGTCGGGCTCGATGAGCGTATCAAGGAAATTCAGGACGGCCGGTATGCAGAGGACTGGAACAAAGTACTCGGCATGAATGAAAAGGAATTAGCGGACTATTGCGCGACGGTCAAGTGACAGTTGTTCTGTAAAGGCTCCTGAGATGGATATTCACGCACTCCAACAAATCGTCCATGAGACTCGAGATGCTCGTCGAAAGCAGACCATCCCTAAGTTTTCTTCTGCCGATCGTGATCAGCTCATTCACAAGTATCACCCAGACTTTCGCGCCAGCGCCTACCGGCCGATCCGGTTCGGACCGAATGAAGGTGAAAAGACCGTTGTGGAATTGGCTACCTTGCTCGAAGGCGATAGCTCGATTCACGATCAGACTGACCTGACGCCGCATTATACGACCGATGTGCTGGTGATCGGTGGCGGAGGGGCGGGCTGCGCAGCAGCTTTGCATGCGCATGGAACCGGCGCCAAAACCATTCTCGCAACGAAATTGCGTTTGGGTGATTCCAATAGCGTCATGGCCCAAGGCGGCATGCAGATCTCCGTCGCTCCTGAAGATTCTCCCGTAACTCATTTCATCGATACGCTCAAGGGTGGCCACATGGAGAACGACCATGATCTTCTGAAGGTCATGGTTGAAGAGGGCCCGTCCATTGCCAAATGGCTCATCGAGCTCGGAGTGTTGTTTGACCGTCAAGCCGACGGCAACCTTCACGTCAAGAAGGGAGGCGGGAGTTCCAAACCCCGGTTGCTGACCTGCTCGGACTATACCGGCCTCGAAATCATGCGTGTGCTCAAGGATGAAGTCATCAACCAAAAGATTCACCTCTTGGAATTTGCAGCAGCCATCGAGCTGTTGAGCGACGACAGCGGTGCCTGCACCGGGGCGATCTTCAAAGACCTCGACAACCAGCGCCACATTGTCGTGGCGGCCAAGTCCGTGATCTTGGCGACGGGTGGGATCGGCCGGCTCCATATTCAGGGGTTCCCGACCAGCAACCACTACGGGGCGACGGGAGATGGACTGTGTCTGTCTTACCGCATCGGTGCGAAACTCGCGCACATCGATACCTTTCAGTATCATCCGTCAGGAGCGGTCTATCCGGAGCAATTGATCGGTGCACTCGTGACGGAAGGGATCCGCTCTGAGGGCGGTCATCTGGTCAATGCCAAGGGCGAACGGTTTGTCAACGAGCTTGATACCCGTGATGTCGTGTCATCCTCGATTATCCGCGAGTGCGAAGAAGGGCGTGGTATCAGAACTATGTCGGGCCGAGTCGGAGTCTGGTTGGATACACCGCTATTGGACGCGGAACATGGTCCAGGCACGGTCGAAAAACATTTCCCCGCGATGATGATGCAGTTCGAGCGGTTCGGTATTGATATCAGTAAGGATCCAGTGCTGATCTATCCGACTCTGCATTACCAGAATGGTGGGGTGAAGATCGATACGAATTCGGAAACCAATATCAAGAACCTGTTCGTGGCCGGTGAAGCTTCCGGTGGCTTGCATGGGCGAAATCGGCTGATGGGCAACTCGTTGCTCGATCTCATGGTCTTCGGCAAGCGCTCCGGCCTGATCGCCGCTGGCCGGGTCACGACGATGAAGCAAGGGAAGTTGACATTGCGTCATCTCGATCGATTTCGTACGGAGGCCAAGAACCATGGCAATGCTAGTGGTGTCATCTCACCGATGGTCCTGCCGGCGTATACGAGGAAAGTGTAAAGAGCCTATGGCGTATGCCTGAAAGCGAATGGCAAGAAAGCCGATCTGCTCTCAGTCTGTGCCATAAGCCATTAGCCATCAGCTCTCAGCTCTTTGAGGTCAAGAATGAACGTTCATGAGTTCCAAGCCAAGCAACTCTTTGCCCAGTTCGGCGTGCCGGTGCCGCGTGGCAAGGAAATCACTTCGCCGGACGATGCCACCGCATGGGCGAACGAACTGAACACACCGGTGTTCGTCGTGAAGGCGCAGATCCATGCCGGAGGACGCGGTAAGGCCGGTGGAGTCAAGATTACGAAAGACAAGACTGCCGTAGCCGGTTTGGCGAAGGAATTAATCGGCAAGACGCTCGTCACCCATCAAACAGGTCCTAAGGGCCGCAAAGTCCACCGCCTGCTCATGGAGGAAGGGGCAAACATCTCGAAGGAGTTATACCTCTCCATTCTCGTCGATCGAGAAACAGGATGGCCGACGTTCATCGCCAGTACGGAAGGCGGTATGGAAATCGAAGAAGTCGCCGCCCATACCCCGGAAAAGATCATCAAGGAACCGATTGATCCGGCCGTCGGATTTCAAGGGTATAACGGGCGGAACATCGCCTTTGCGCTTGGGTTACAGAATATCGAGCCAGCTGCCGTGAGCCCCTTCATCAAGATGGTGGGAAATCTTTACCGGCTCTTCATGGAGAAGCACTGCGCTCTCGTTGAAATCAACCCGCTGATCATCACGAAAGAAAAGACCGTCGTCGCGTTGGACGGGAAGGTCTCCTTCGACGACAACGGGCTCTTCAAGCACGAAGATGTGCAGAAGATGCGCGATCTGAACGAGGAAGAACCGCTCGAGATCGAAGCGACGGCCAACAATCTTAATTACGTAAAGCTGGATGGCAACATCGGCTGCATGGTCAACGGTGCTGGTTTGGCCATGGCGACGATGGACGTGATCAAGCTGGCCGGGAGTGAGCCGGCGAACTTCTTGGATGTCGGCGGCGGTGCCACGAAGGAGACGGTCGCGGCGGGATTCCGTATCTTGCTCAAAGATCCTAACGTCAAAGGGATCTTCATCAATATCTTTGGAGGAATTGTCCGGTGTGAGCGTATCGCCCAAGGGGTGATCGATGCGGCCAAAGAAGTGAAGATTGCGGTGCCTTTGGTGGTGCGGTTGCAGGGGACGAATGCTGAAGAAGGTCGTAAGTTGTTGGCTGAATCGGGTTTGAAGCTGGACGTTGCGAATGACCTTTGGGAAGCAGCACAGAAGATTGTGAAACTGACGGGGAAGGCGGCGTAGGAGGCGGGTTCTGTCGCCGAGCACCCAAGCGTGCTCGCTACACCCATCCCCCTGCGGGTCCCTTCCGCTGCGCGCTTGGGCACCTGCTCGGCGCCACCCGCTAAAAAAGAAGAAAGAGGTTTATCGTGAGCATTTTAGTCAACAAGAATACGCGAGTGGTGGTGCAGGGGATCACGGGCAAGGAAGGCTCGTTCCATGCGACGCAGTGCAAGGCCTACGGGACGAAGGTCGTAGCCGGGGTAACTCCTGGGAAAGCCGGGCAGGAGGTTGAGGGTATTCCGGTTTTCAATACAGTGCGTGATGCGGTGAAGAAGCAGCAGGCCGACACATCGCTCATTTTCGTACCGCCGCCATTTTGTGCCGATGCGATCCTTGAAGCGGCTGATGCTGGGGTGAAGTTGATCATTTGTATTACTGAAGGCATTCCCGTCAACGACATGGTAAAGGTGAAACGGGCGCTCCGTGGCCGAGATGTGAGGCTGGTGGGGCCGAATTGTCCAGGTGTCATCACGGTCGACGAAGCCAAAATCGGCATCATGCCAGGCTTCATTCACAAGAAGGGTGTCGTCGGTGTCGTGTCGCGAAGCGGCACCTTGACCTATGAAGCCGTCCATCAACTCTCGACGTTGGGGCTGGGCGAGACGACCTGCGTCGGAATTGGCGGGGATCCGGTGAACGGCACGGGGTTTGTGGACGTGTTGGCGTTGTTTGAAAAAGATCCTGAGACCCAGGCCATTGTCATGATCGGGGAGATCGGCGGCGATGCTGAAGAGAAAGCTGCCGAGTTTATCAAGCAAAATGTGAAGAAACCGGTGATCAGCTTCATCGCCGGGATTACTGCGCCTCCTGGACGCCGTATGGGCCACGCTGGGGCCATTATTTCAGGTGGTAAGGGGACGGCAGCCGAAAAGATGAAAACCCTCGAAGCAGCCGGAGTCAAAGTGGTCAAGAATCCGGCTGAGATCGGTGAGGCAGTTAAAAAGGCGCTAGGCCGATAGTTTTTCGGTGACGATCCTCCCGTCCGCATTCTCCTCTATCGCGGCTCCGGGAAAATTATCTCTTATAGTCTTCCTATCGGGTATCTACGCCTAACTAGGCGTGGTGGTTCTTCTCCTCCCCAAAATTCCATGGGTTGTTGACTGGTGTGATCGGATTAGGTGTGAGCGGATGGCATGAGGCAGTGCCAAGTATTTCATCGCGATGATCCGGTCCGTTGGGATATTGGATTTACCGATAGCTCCAATCCGTTTTATCTATTTTCAAAAGTGAACGTGAGGTTGTTACTGTTGGCGCCGTCCGCCCTACGATGCGACAAGAGCATCCCCTCATGATCGCTCTGGAGGCGGATACGTGGACTCTTATGCCAATAATCGCAACAGGGGAACCGGGGCTCGATTCTGGCGTAGTGAAGATGCAATCGTCTCGCATCGCCCCGCGACCGTCGACGAAATACAGAGTACTATCAAATTTCGAGACCCACATTCGTCGAAGAGCATGTTTTCTTTACCATTGGGAGGGCGATGAATGAAAACGAGAATTTCGGCGATGATTTGTCTCCTCTGTGTTCTGGGCTATCCTCTCTCCGCGTCAGCGGAAGATGAGCTCCCGACAATCTCGTCCGGTACGATCGAGCCCTATATGTCCTTTATGGCGGGCGTGTCGATTCCGTTCAACCAGGATGCCACGTTTCGTGACGGGACACTGCCACGAACGATCGAGGATGTCGACTATCAGATGAAACAGTCGATCGGTGG
>JAHBWR010000085.1 GCA_019636875.1 Nitrospira sp. | reverse complement strand
CTGAAACGACGCTCGGAACGTTGGTCCATGTGTTGCGTGCGAGTGATCTGGTCCGTGTTCCTGTCGTGAACAAGAAGGACAAGTTGATCGGTATCATCGCGAGGCGCGATGTCTTGCGAACTTATCTTGCCACCAGTGGAAAACGAGAATAGTGAGGAGCCTATGAGACAAACCGAATGGTTCATGAAGGCCTGCGACCCAAAGACCTTGACCGTAGGACAGTTGATGGAAGACGCGGTCACACGATGCACAGCGCGCACCGACGCTTCGACCATCGCCCATCTGATGACGCATCGAAACTACGGCAGTTTGCCCGTAGTAGACGAGGAGGGAACGTTGGTCGGGATCGTGACGGAATATGATTTGCTCCAGGCTATGCTCGAGGGGCGAGACCTCCGAAAGGTTCTCGCCACGGAACTGATGTCACCCCATCCTGTAACCGTGACGGAGGATCAAACCCTCGTTCAAGTGGCTGACCTGTTCCAAGATCGCTATTTGACCCGTGTGCCGGTGGTCAGGAACACCAAGCTGGTGGGTATTCTTGCACGGCGGGATCTCCTATTTGGCTATATGAAAGCTTCCCAGTACTGGTCGTGATGATAGGAAGCCTATGTTCTCGATGGCGATCGGTTGGTATAGAGTCTCATAGAAGGGGCGAGCTGACCGCGCAACTCAGCTCGCGCTGGCTGGTGCGGTACATGCGGCGAATCGAATGGCAGATGAGACGGATGGGTCAAATATGAGTGAGGTCAATCGATGGGCATGGTGAGGGTGGTAAAGGTGGTCGGCCTGATCTGGGTACTCATCGGAACCGCGAACATCATCCTTGGAATGTATCGCAGCCCGACAGCAGAGGGACTTCCCACGTTCGGGGTTATGTTCAGCGTGACGCTGTTCATTACTCCTGGTCTGATCGTCTATGGAATCGGGGAGTGGAATGCACGAAAACTGCATAGATGAGTAGAGACCGAGCCTGGACATCTTCCTTTGAACCTGGGGGATGTTGAAGGCCTCATACAAGGCCCTTTCCCATTGCATGTGCGCCCAAGTACACTACGCCGATGATGTCCTCTGCGTGGTCGTGGTTGCTTTGGAACAGCCTCCTTGCCATCTTTGTCCTTGTTCCGACCAGTTCCCATTCTGAACCGAGAGCGATATCCCAGGGGCCCTGCGACATCATGTATCCCAGTGATGCGATGGTTCCGTGGGAGTGCCGGCCCATTCGAACGGGTGAATCATTGGAAACACTGTTCGGGGACCGGTGGATCGATATTGCGCGGTTCAATCGGATAGATCGACGTCATGTGTGGGCTGGGCGGTCCATCAAGGTCCCTAAGCGCCTCCGCGATCTTCAATCTTTTTCGCCACTGCCTCTGGCCTATCCGCCTGCTGGATCGGACGAACAGTTCATCCTCATCGATCTGTCTGAACAATTTCTTGGTGCCTATGAATATGGGGCGCTTCGGTTTGCAGTACCGATTGCCTCTGGGAACGGTCAGGATGAAACACCGACCGGTGAATTCAGCCTGTTCACTGCCCATCGCACGCATCAATCCGAGCTCTACACTATTCAGGGAACGGACCGCCGTTATCCTATGAACTACGCGCTCAGGTTTTATATCGACCGCAAAGGGGTGTCCTATTGGATTCACGGGCGAGATTTGCCGGGCTATCCTGCTTCGCACGGCTGTATTGGGCTTTACGACGAACCGATGCAAACAGAGCAGTATGGGTTTCCAGACGACCCGCTGCTGAACGACGCAAAGCGGCTGTTCGAATGGGTATTAGGTCGTGAGAGTGAGAAAGAGCGAGTCATTTCGATGTCGCATGGCCCGAGAGTACAGATCATCGGCCGATCCCCTGCGCGGTCATCCAACACTATCGAGAGGACGGATCGTCAACTGGTCAGTGTAGGAGGAGGTGGGGTGGAGCGTGATGGAGGAACAGGAACTGTGTTGAGTCCTGCTAAATGATGATTTCGCAGGGTTGAAGAAACACTTTCAACGGGATTTCACGGTCAGGGTTTCCTTGAACATGTTTAGCACGAATCTCCTTTAAGCCTGCCACAATCTGCGGCAGAAATGTGGACTCATATCCGAGTGCCACCATGAAGAGTGTATTCGTGTCATGGTTCGTTGACGGGTCGGAGGAGGGCACTGTCCCGGTTACGCCGCGGCCTCCCACCCCGGAAATCACGGTGTATCCCTTGATCTCCATTTTTTGAAACAGAGCTACGATCTCTTCTTCGAATCTCTTACCACAGACAATGTGCAACATTTTCATCGTAAACCCCTTAAACGTTGTGTGTGGGTCTGAGCCGAGGGATAGCTCAGCCTATCATAAGAGCGGGAATCCATGAAGAAGGTTGGCGGTACACGCTGTGGACATTGTTGATCGACAAATCACGTGGAGCTGACAAATCAACAAAGCCGGGAACCTCTTCGACAGCTATAACACCATTCTCTCACTGGTGCAGTACGTAACGACATGAAAAACCGTCATGCCACCTTTCTTACCTTGACCCAGTTCATCCATCATCATCTGCTGTGGTTCCTGATCGCCGCATACGCCATGTCGGCCATCTGGCCGGCAGCCGGCTTAGCAATTCGCAATCTGTCATTCGGTGCTATCCACATCTTCAACGAGACGCTCCATGCCTCCTTACTTCTGCTCCTGCTGGCCACCTTGATGTTCAACGCAGGATTGGGAGTGAAGCCCTCCCATCTCAAATCGCTGGGACAGCAGACAAGGGTGTTATTGGCAGGGCTCACCGCGAATCTCATCATCCCCATGGCCTACATCTTTCTGGTCACCCTGATTATGCGACTATGGTATGAACCGGAGGAGGCACAATACATTCTCGTCGGGCTGGCTTTGGTGGCGGCCATGCCGATTGCCGGTGCCTCAACCGCCTGGGCACAGAATTCCAATGGAAATCTTGCGCTGAGCCTGGGATTGGTCCTTGCCTCGACCGTTCTGAGTCCTATCCTGACGCCTATCGCGCTGTACGTATTCGGAGAGATGGCTACGGAGGAATATGAGAGGGTCATCCATAGTCTTGCTGCGTATGGGTCCGGGGCGTTCTTAGGGCTTTGGATCGTGTTCCCATCTCTACTCGGCCTTGGTGTACGATTCCTTGTGCCAGAAGCTCGACTGACAGCCATCTTGCCTTTCGTCAAACTGATCAATTCCGTCGTACTCTTGCTGTTGAACTACTCGAATGGATCGGTCTCTCTTCCACAGGCCGTTGCAGACCGTGATTACGACTTTTTAGCCGTCACGCTGGCCATCACGACGGGCCTCTGCGTGACGGCCTTTTCGTCGGGCTATGGGCTCAGTCGACTGTTTAAGGTCGCTGAGGGTGAACGGGTCTCGCTGATGTACGGGTTGGGGATGAACAACAACGGAACCGGGCTGGTGTTAGCATCGCTCGTCCTTGCGGCATATCCACAGGTCATGGTTCCGATCATTTTGTACAACATCGTTCAGCATCTGGTGGCTGGTGCGGTGCATGAAGTCAGTGGGCGGAAGATTGAAAATCAAAAAACAATGGGTAGACAAAGGGAGTAATCCTGTCGCTTCTCCATAGGACCGTTTGACGATCGGATCGAAATATCCTAGAAGAGGTTCCAAACGGAAACCTGTCGCTTTCACTCCGAACAATCGGCTGTAGGGGGAGTGCGCAGAACGTATGACCTGAGGAGGCTCTCATGACACAGATGACATCGGTACAGATTACTGCACCACGAGGTCCATTCAAGATCGTTCAAGGTCCGGTGCCGGAACCCAAGCCCAACACGGTTCGCGTAAAAGTCGAAGCCTGTGGGATTTGCCATAGCGATATGTTTGTGAAGGAAGGCCATTGGCCAGGACTCAACTATCCGCGCGTCACGGGCCATGAGGTGGCGGGAGTGATCGATGCGGTCGGTGCTGGTGTCGTTGCATGGCAAAAAGGCCAGCGTGTCGGTATTGGGTGGCATGGCGGACATTGTGGCCACTGTGCCCCTTGCCACCGAGGTGACTTTTTCGGCTGCCAGAAATTTATCGTGACGGGTTTCCATGAAGATGGGGGGTACGCGGAGTATCTGATTGCGCGCACCGAGGCGCTGGCGGCAATTCCTGATGCGTTGACTGCAACGGAAGCCGCGCCGATTTTGTGTGCCGGGATTACCACGTTCAACAGCTTACGTCACAGTGGAGCCAAGGCCGGTGATCTGGTAGCCGTTCAGGGGCTGGGCGGTCTCGGCCATCTCGGTGTGCAGTTTGCCAATCGGATGGGCTTTCACACGGTAGCCATTGGCCGAGGCCAGGACAGAGCAGCACTTGCCTTGAAGTTGGGAGCCGAGCGCTATATGGATGCCGAAGCGACTGATCCAGCAAAAGAATTGGCAAGTCTTGGCGGGGCGGCAGTGATTTTGGCGACGGCTCCGAGCGGGAAAGCCATGTCGGATTTGATCGACGGCTTGGGGGTCGGCGGAAAACTCATTGTCCTTGGAGCAGCGGCTGATACGATCACGATGACTCCGATTCAATTGATCAGCGCTCGCCGGACGATACAGGGATGGTCTTCGGGCACTGCCCGTGATTCAGAGGACGCTCTCAATTTTTGCGCCCTGACCGGCATCCGTCCAATGGTCGAGACGTTCCCGCTGGAGCAGGCGGCGGCAGCCTATGATCGTATGTTGAGTGGGAAAGCCCGTTGCCGTGTGGTGCTGACTATGAAGTAAGGCGGTCTTGTCGACGATTCGTACTTATTGTGGCTATGTCGTGAGCATGAGCTCTTTATCTAGATCCAAGGAGAGTGAACACGGGAACTTCGATGGGGAACGGTTTCACAACCGGGCCCTGTTCAGAGGCCACGGGTTCTTGGACTTCCTGAAATGGAAGCTCTTATTTGGCGGGGCTCGGTGGCCAGCTTGGATCGAGAGCGAGCCACAACGGGTGCCTGAGCAACGGGTGACGGGAGACCGACTCTCCGTCACCTTTATGAACCACAGTACGGTGTTGATCCAGTATCAGGGGGTCAACATCCTGACCGACCCCATCTGGAATCACCGAGCGAGCCCCCTGACCATGCTTGGTCCTAAACGGGTGCGGCGCCCTGGCGTCAGATTGGAGGATCTCCCGCCGATCGACCTCGTTTTGATCACTCACAACCACTATGATCATCTGGATCTCGAGACGCTCAGGTCGCTCGCTAGGAGATGTTCACCTATTGTTTTAACGGGCCATGGCAATACCCCTATGTTACAAGAGGCTGGTCTAGAAGCGATTCAGGAATTAGAGTGGTGGCAAACGTTTCGGCACCAGGACCTCGATGTGGTGTTCACGCCAACGCAGCACTTTTCGGGCCGTGGACTGTTCGACAGACAAAAGAGTCTATGGGGTGGATTTGTCATGGCGTCGTCCGCGGGCCATGTCTATTTCTCAGGTGATACGGGAGTCGGCCCCCATCATGCCCAATTGCGAGAACGCTTCAAAAACTTTCGAGTCGCCTTCTTGCCTATTGGAGCGTATGAACCACGATGGTTCATGAAGAGTGCTCACATGAACCCGACGGAAGCAGTGGAAGCGCATCAACTCCTCAATGCGAAGGTGAGCATCGGTATCGATTTCGGCACCTTTGCGAATCTGACCGATGAAGGAATTGAGCAGCCGCTCAAGGACCTTTCGGAGGCACTCACCAGCGCCGGCGTGGATCCTGGGCGATTTATCACCCTCGGATTCGGCGAGACAAGAGACGACCTCTAGAAATGGGTCCGGGAGTGGCATATCAGATGACAGGGGCCCGGCGGAGAAGAACAGCTTTTGAAAGTTCGGATCTGACTCCTTGGGCATCGTTCCGTGGCGAAGTGGAGGATGGCCGAATCATCCGCTATCGAACGATCCTACAGGTCAAGCCATAGGCCAGGTCAGGACATCGCTTAGTTCCAGAACTCCAATGCCTCACGTTCCTTCATTCACACGGTCCAATCTTTTAGCGATTTGGTGCCGTCTCCTGCGGTAAGCCGAGATTGCACTCCAGGGTAGGTCTGCACCAACTTTCCAATAACTTAGCTGACAGTAGCCTTGTTTCCTCATAAGATACCTACTAGTATTCAGCAGCTAAGGCTACGGGGGCGAGCATCGTGTCATCATTAGAGCGCATTGAGGTACACGGGTTCAAGTCTATCAGGACGGTAGATCTGCAACTCGGTGCGCTCAATGTGCTGATTGGTGCCAATGGAGCAGGTAAATCAAATTTTATCGCACTGTTTAATCTCCTTAACAATATAGTTGAAAACAATCTGCAGCTGTTCGTGGGAAGATCAGGTGGGGCTGATGCATTCTTACATTATGGGCAGCGTATAACCGATGAAATGCTGATCAGGCTTCATTTTGGCCAGAATGGTTACGAAATCAAATTGGTTCCTTCCAAGAACGATACTCTTATCTTTTCAGAAGAAAGCGGCTGGTTTCAAGGAAGTGGCTACAAAACACCATTTGTTGACTACCTTGGCAGTGGCCACAAAGAGACGAAGTTACACGAGGAAATAAGAAAGCCTCGTAGGACCATTTCTAGTCACGTGCTTACCTCATTGAAGAGCTGGAAGGTGTATCACTTTCATGACACCAGCGATCAAGCGGAAGTAAAAAAGACGGGAGAGATCGAAGATAATAGAGCATTGAGACCCAATGCTTCCAATCTTGCTGCTTTCCTTTACTTACTTAGCAAAAGACATCCCCAGCACTACAAGAGGATAGTCGGTACAATTCGGTTAGTTGCACCATTCTTTGATGATTTTGTTCTTGGACCTTCACGGCTAAATCCAGGAAAAATTCAGCTGGAATGGAAGGAGGTTAAATCTGATGCGTATTTCAATGCGCATTCATTATCAGATGGTACTCTCCGCTTTATATGCCTAACGACTCTTCTACTACAACCACAGTTGCCTACCACCATATTGATAGATGAGCCAGAACTAGGACTTCATCCTTACGCAATAACTATGCTAGCTAATCTGCTGCAGAGCGCCGCAGCGAAAACACAAGTTATTGTGTCAACACAGTCTGTGCCGCTTGTAAATCAGTTTAGTCCAGAAGACATCGTTGTTGTTAATCGAGGAGAGGAACAGTCAACTTTCCGGCGTCTGGATGCAGATAGCATGGAGGATTGGTTAGAGGAGTATGGTCTTGGAGATCTCTGGGAAAAAAACCTTCTTGGAGGTAGACCTCAAAAGACATGACGAAAGTCCACATCCTTGTTGAAGGTCAAACGGAAGAAACTTTTGTGCGCGAACTCCTAGCCCCCTATTTGCTCCAGAAAGATATTGCCGTACAGGCGACCCTGGCAGCGACAAAAAGAGTTAAGAGAGGCCCAATTTTTAAGGGCGGTGTCGTTTCATATGGAAGAGTAAGAAACGATCTCTTGCGTCTCTTGCGCGATACGAGCGTGATAAGGGTCACGACGTTGATCGATTTCTATGGCTTGCCGAAAGATTTTCCAGGCCTGGATTCAATGCCGGATGCTTCATGCTATGACAAAGTTGCACATTTAGAGAAAGCCTTTAAAAAAGATATTGACCGTGAAAAGTTTTTGCCCCACTTTTCTCTTCATGAGTTCGAGGGCTTGATATTCACCTCTCCAAAGGCAATAGCGGATGTTTTCCCCGGAAGTGGCCCGCGGAAGGTAGAAAAGCTTGAGACTATACGATCCAGCTTCAATTCTCCAGAAGAGATCAACGATGGGCCAACTACAGCGCCATCTAAGCGGATTAAGGAAATCTTCTCGGACTATCAAAAGGCTTTCCATGGGCCATTGGTAGCTCAGGAAATTGGAATAGATTCGATTCGGGAAAAATGTAGCCACTTCGACCATTGGCTTAGCGAGCTCGAATCCCTCTCGTGCACATAAATCCAATACGGTTCCCGATAATGTTTGAATCTAAGGGGGCGGGTACCTTTTCAATGCCCTATAAATATCTGTACGGTGCCTAGCGCCTCAAATCTGCACAAGCCAGTAACAGAGGGGGCAATGTTGCTTGCGCCATTAAGGAGACTTCGCTATATAGAAGTGCATCGATCGCGTCTTGCTAATTCTCTGTATCGAAGGAGGAAGTGCCCTTATGAACAAGATCCAGGTTGTAACCAGGCTGATTGGCTTTGCTTGTTTGGTGGGAATGGCTGGTTGTACTTCGGGAAAGACGGCGATGGTGTCGGGATCGGATAATTCCCCGGTATCGACTACGACCGAGCCGACCTCCGCGATTCAGACTGAAGCAGCTGCCGAGAGCCTCTCGGATTCCCTAAAAGGATGTCTGGCTGGCATTCCGAATGATTCCAGTGATGGCGCGAAGATGGTTGCCGAGCAGAGCTGTCAGGAGAATGAGCAGCTTCGCCAAAGCGTTGTCGGAACCGCCATAGCAAAGAGCGGTGGTCGCGCATCAGCCGGTACGCAAGGTGATTCACTTGAGGCCTGTATGACGCGTATCCCTGAAGATGCCACATCAGGTCAGCGGATGTTGGCAGAAGAAACCTGCGAGCGCGATCAGTCGTCCCATCGCTGAAAAACAAAAGAAGCGTTTCTGGGGCTGGTTGGTCGACCGTAATCAGAGCAGCCCCGTTATCTCCACTTAGGAGAAGGTCTACAGGTCATCATCTAGTTCTCCCAGCCAGTCCAGCTCCCATCAGTTCATAACGTCACATTGATCGTACCCGGACGTGGTCCAAGAATCTGGATCTGGGGTCCTATGCCGGGTATGCCGTAATCAAAACCCTCGCGTCTCTCTCATATTGCACTCGTCTTTGTAGATAAATTGAGCTTATCAAGCAATTAACTGTTATCAATTGGACTGATATTGAGGGAGAAGTTATCTTGTACTCAAGCATGTGGAATGACCCCCAGTAAAACAGAAACCATAAGGAGGGAACCATGAGAGGGAAGAGCATGATGGTAATTGGGTTCTTGGCGATGGTAGCGGTAACCGGTGTGATCGATGCGTCAAGCGGTCTGGCGTCGGATTTAGGCCAAATCGCCGTCACGGAGCGTATCGGACATGGCGGATCGACCTATCAGCCACAGTTCGAGAGCCTCAATGATTGTCGGATGAAGATGGATCGGGTGGAGCGTATTGGAGCAGGAGGGTCGACGTATGCTTCCAGCCGATCTACATCTACCCAAGCCCAAACATGTCAGGCGGCAAAGGATGGGCAGAAACGGGTTGATGTCATCGAACGAATTGGGGCAGGGGGCTCGACCTATTTCTCCAACCAAACCATGAGCTGATCATGTCGGGGCGTTGGAGACGGTTCGGGGAGAGCGCTCTGCTCCTCCCCGGACCGAAGGAGCGACCAAATACTCGTAAGTCAGAAGGTCTCTTATGATGCCGTGATGATAGGCCCACCAGGTTTTCCTTCGCCTTCACTCCACTCCGCCACCACGTGAGCCATCTCGTCAAGTCGTTGAGCGGCACGCCCAAAAATACTATCGGACGGGTAGGTGCCATCAAGACCACGGTCTCCTGCTGCGGCTCCGGTGAGCAGTTCCAATGCTTCGTCGATCATGTTCACCGCGTAGACGATAAAGAGTCCTGATTCGACGGCTTCGACGACCTCTCGACGAAGGGCCAAGTGCTTGGTGTTGCGAGCAGGGATGATTACACCTTGTTTACCGGTAAAACCCTTTCGAGAGCAGGACTCGAAGAATCCCTCGATCTTTTCGTTGACTCCTCCGATTGGCTGGATCTCACCCAACTGATTGATGGAGCCGGTCACTGCCAGCCATTGATGGATCGGCAGATCGGCCAGGCTGGAGAGAATGGCGGCGAGCTCAGCCACTGCGGCGCTATCGCCTTCCACTTCGGAATAGGTCTGTTCAAACGTCAACGAGGCGCTCATGGCGAAGGGATGGGACCCTCCAAATTTTCCGGCGAGATATCCGGCCAACGTCATTACGCCTTTGCTGTGGATCGTCCCGGCCAGTTCCGCCTCTCGCTGAATATCGATCACGCCCTTGGTGCCGACGTAGGTTCGTGCCGTAATGCGGGTAGGCCGACCAAATGCGTAGTCACCGAGCTGATGGATGGAAAGGCCATTAATCTGACCAACGACATCGCCGTCGAGATCGACCAGAAGGGTGCCTTCCTTGATTTCGTCCTGGATCCAGTGTTCCACTAGATTCGATCGGTGACGTTTATGGGTGACGGCGGCATCGACGTCCGCCCGAGTCACAAAGGAGTGGTGTGCTTTTCGAGCCCAGTAGCCGGCCTCTCGGATCAGATCGCTGACCAGGCTGAACCGTAACGACAATCGATCGTGTCGGTCCGCAAAACGGAGCCCTTGCCTGATGATTTCCGCGACTGCATCGGCACCGAAGTGCGGCAGTGCTTCTTCGCGACAGAGCTTGGCGATGAATCTGCCGTATTGGCGGTCTTGCTGGTCGCTTCGGACCACTTCCGTGTCGAAGTCCGCCTTCACCTTGAAGAGCTTGCCGAAATCTTCTTCGTGGGCTTGAAGAAGGTGGTAGAGGATGGGCGGTCCGACCATGATCACTTTTACATTCACCGGGATTGGTTCCGGCCTCAGCCCCGCCGTTGCGAAACCATAGAATTCTCCCGGGTCCTCGATTTTCACCTCCCCTGTCTTAATTACGCGCTTCAATGCGTCCCAAGAGAATGGTTGGCGGAGCATATCCAATGCATTCACGATCAAGTAGCCGCCGTTCGCCATCAGCACGGCACCTGCGCGGATCTCCGTAAAGTCCGTGTACATCACGCCCATATGTGCCCGCCGTTCGATCTTGCCGATAAGGTTGGTATAGGTTGGATGGGATTCGTCGATCACGGGCGCGCCTGCCGTCGGAGCGTGTTGCACGATCGGGTTGACGAGAAATCGCGATAGGTCCGGTCGTTTGAATTCCAAGCCTGGGATGGCAATGGCGGGACCTTCACGAGGAAGAAAATCTTTATAGTGGTGCACGATGTCGTTCCGAACGTGCTCTAAGAACGGAGCGATTGCCCCCCTATCCTGGTAGGTTTGCCACATGGTTTCGTAGCGGCGTTCCAGGACACTCGTGACCAGTTGACGATCCAGGTCTCGTAGCTGGTGTTCGGCTTCTTTCTCAAGAGTATGGATGCGGACATGGAACTCGCGGATCTCTCCTTCCAAAGCCTTGCGCCGTTCATTTAAATCCCGCTGCTCCTCGTTGGTCATCGCCTCAATGTCGGCGTCCATCATGGATTTACCGTCCCTCAGCGGGACAATCCCGAAGCCCACCGAGGTTTCTTCAAAGCCGAACCCACGTGTTCGGCTGAGTTCTGTCAAGTCGTGGAACAGCGCCTTCTTCTTGGAATCAATCTCGTCGCGTAACTTGGCTTTGGCATCGAGATATTTCTTACTCTCGAACGCCAATGGAATATCGCGCCGTAACCCATCGATGAAGGCCGCCATGTCACGCTTGAACGTAGCTCCCTGTCCAGCCGGAAGGGCGAGACAGGTCGGACGAGAAGGGTCCTGGAAGTTATTGACATAGCACCAGTCGGACGGAGCAGGCGCCAGCTGGGCCAGACGCTTGACCATCTGTCGAACAACCGTACCTTTTCCTGTGCCGGTGGGCCCGGATACGTAGAGATTGAATCCCGGACTGTTCATGTTCAGCCCGAATTCGAGGGCCTCGACGGCCCGTTCTTGACCGACGATTTCAGCGAGGGGTTCCAGTTCGCTCGTATCCGCGAAGCCGAGTCGATCGGAGTCGATCATGGGAGCGAGCATTGAGAGGGGGACCTTGAACTTCTCCATTGCCATCTATGTCGCCCTAGGTGGAGCTCGCGTCAACACAATGAGTGTCTCTGCCGAAACGGAAGTCGCAAATGATATGCCGATTCGGGAATGGCAAAGGGGCCTGCTTGAGAGTGGGATTGTTGAGGGATTTCGACTTCGATGAGGCCACCAATCTTCATGTGATGCATTTTCCCCCAGTCCACCGAGCACGGGTGGCGCTGAATGCGACAGTGGGTCTATGAGGATCAACCTTTCCTGGCTTTAGGAAAGATGAATTCAGGAACGTGAATTGCGAAGGATTTCCGCATGCCGATGTTAAGTAGGCCAGCGTTGGAACGCTATTTACGGGCTCGCTTCGGCTCGAGGATAAGGCTGTTGTCCTACGGGGTCATCGGGAAAGAGAGTTCCAAAGGAGAGCAAAAACGCTATGGGTACGGCACGCCGGTCAAATTGACGTTCACAGTCGGAGCCAGGATTCAGTCTGCCGTCCTGGAAACGATGAAGCCCGGTCCTTTTGGGCACGAACATATGGCGGATCGTGCCCAAGCAATGCTGTGGGATTATGATTCGTACGGCCGCCTGCCGCGCCATGTGAAGGCTCTCGATGTCGGAGCCTTTGACGCCAAGCAGAGACTCTTTTCTCTCGCGAGCGCGCGTGAACTCTTCGTGCTGAATCAATGGACGGAGGGAACGAGTTATCATGCAGATCTTGACCGCCTAGCGAAAGGCGGGAGTCTGCAAGAGTTAGATCGACAACGTGCAGTCGCGTTGGCGCGGTACCTGGCCCAGATCCATGCAAAGAAACGGCGGGATGGAGACTTATACAAGCGTCGGTTGCGTGAGTTGATCGGTCATGGCGAATGTATCATGGGACTGACCGACAGCTATCCCGAGCGTTGCGGCTTTATCACGAACGATCTGCTGAGAACCGTTGAAGAAGCCTGCAATCGATGGCGATGGCGGCTCCGTGATAAGACGAGTCGGTTGGCCCAAGTTCACGGAGATTTCCATCCGTACAATGTGTTGTTCCGGACTGGGACCGATTTTGCGGTCTTGGATCGGTCACGAGGCGAATGGGGTGAACCGGCTGACGACGTCACTGCAATGACGATCAATTACTTGCTCAGCTCTCTCATCAGCTGGGGGAAGCTTAAAGGTCCATTTGAGGTGCTCTTCCGATTGTTCTGGGACACCTATATAGAGGCCAGCGGTGACAAGGAAGTCACGGAGACGGCGGCGCCCTTCTTCGCGTTTCGTGGGTTGGTGGTGGCCAGCCCGCTTTGGTATCCCAAGCTGTCGATGGATATCCGGCGCAGTTTGTTTCGCTTCATCGAAAACGTGCTTAATTCCCCACGATTTGAACCGAGCCGAGTCAATGAGTATTGTGGGCGGTAGTCGTCATTCCGTGGGATCCTGAATGCGTCTCCTGACAGAACGAGCGCGTGGTGATGTCTTAATGTATGAACGATGACGATCAACGTCGCATCAAAAGCCGTCGCCGTTTGGCTCACTGGCTTGCCTGCGTCCGGGAAAAGCACCATCGCCCGTGAACTCACCACCCAACTCGGAACATTGGGCTATCCGCTAGAAGTATTGGAGTCGGACGCGGTACGACAAGTCTTGACTCCTCATCCGACCTATAGCCAGGAAGAAAGGGACCTTTTCTACCGTGCCTTGGCCTTCATGGGAGCGAGGTTAGTCACTCATGGCATCAGCGTCATCTTCGATGCGACCGCGAACCGACGGGCCTATCGAGATTTCGCCAGAGAGCTCATCCCGAGGTTCATCGAGGTGGAGGTGGAATGCTCGTTGGAACTGGCCATGCAGCGAGACTACAAAGGAACCTATCTCCGAGGCCAGCGGGGTGAATCGTCGACGGTTCCTGGGTTGCAAGACCCCTATGAGTCGCCGTTGAAACCAGAACTTAGGATAGATACGACTAAGCTTTTTCCAAAAGAAGCGGCCAAGAAGGTGGTTGATCTGGTCACGAAAAAAAGAATTACTAACTGTGAGTAGAGAGACCGACGATCGTTCTTTCTTCGTTACGCTGTCGTGCGGAGTGTGTCTCCGCGAGTGGGATCCAGGCGTGGACCTCCGTTCCGCATCCAGGCCCTGTATGGATACGGAATTTTCCGTTCAAGAGACGGACCCGCTCTTCTAAGCTGAGAAGTCCCAGCCCACGGCCTGGCACTCCAGCTGGTTCTTGAACAAATCCTTTTCCATCGTCCTGGATGCAGATACCGACTCCAGAGCAGGTACCGAGCAATCGCACCACGATCTTGGAGGCTTCTGCGTGTTTCAGGATGTTTTGCAAAGACTCCTGCATGACACGGTACAGACAGGTGGCGATATCGATCGGAATGATCTGCGGAACAGCTCGCAATTTGAACTGCGTCGGGAGCTGTGAGCGTCGACGGAACTCATCGATGTGGTCATGGATTGCAGCCTCCAAGCCTATGTGTTCGAGCTGTGGGGGATGCAGTCGGTACGCAAAGCTATGCACGTCGTCGGCGAGCTGGCCGGCCGCTTCCTGTACGGCGCGTAGGCGTGGCAGCAACGCCATTTTGGGACGGCACATCTGTTCCAGCGAACCCACATCGACCGCCAGGGCGGCCAGTCGCTGGGTCATATCGTCGTGGAGTTCTCGAGCAATCCGTTGACGCTCCTGATCCTGCGCCCTAAGCAGTTTGGAGGAGAGGTCTTGCAAGCGAGCGTGGTACCGTTCCAATTCACGCTGCTTCTGTCGGAGTATTTCCTCCGCCTTCTTCCGCTCTGTGATGTCTCGAACAATAGCTGAGCATCCGATAATCTGACCGTCGAGAGTCTTGACCGGAAAGATCGTCAGCGACACCGGGACGAGGCTGCCATCTTTCCTCTTGCGCTCGGTGACGAGGTCCTGAATTCGTTCTCCCTTCATGGCCCGTGCGACGGTCGCTTCGACTTCGCCGATCCGGTGGGCCGGAACGAGCAGGTTGATCGGTTGCCCAAGGATTTCTTCAGATGTGTATCCGAATATTTGCTCAGCGGCGGGATTCCACGCGACCAACACACCGTCCTTGATGTTCATGATCGGATCCGTCGACGACTCGACGATAGCTGCCAGACCACGTATCTTCGATTCCGCACGTTCCCGCTGCCGAGCTTCTTGCTGCAAGATAGCTTGAATTCGTTCCAGCTCAAAGGTGCGATGGGCGAAGAGTTTCCCGCCCCACAGGCTTGCCCAGAGGGTAAGCAGCGCAATACTCCGATCCGGGATGGAAAAAACGAAGAGGTGTCCAGACGGCGAACCAACGAAGCCGAAGAGGATCAGTGCGGAGCACAGCCCGCCCATCATGAATGCAAACCGCCACCCTCTCCGCCAGAGGCAGGTCAGACAGAGCGGCACATAGAGCATGTAGACGGCGAAGCCCAGCGGAGTGATCCAGTCGAGCCCGAAAATTACGGTGGCGGTGAGGAACACCTCCAGAGGGAGACGAGGTGGTGGCGGTGAGGTGGTGGTGAGCGCTGCATCCTGTTCAGGCGATGCAGAGCGCATAAACTGGTTCCGGTGGAGTGCGGTAGGGAAGTTCATGTTTTGATTGAAACCCGAACAGAAATGTCCCAGCGCATCTGAATCGTGATCGTCCTTGTCAGGAGGCAACCTCGACTCGCGGATAATAGTGTTTCCGAACCGAATTGGCAATGGCGGA
>JAHBWR010000084.1 GCA_019636875.1 Nitrospira sp. | reverse complement strand
AACGCGTGACACGTCGATCGTGAAGCGTCGTTCGTCCGGAGTTGGTCTCGCAAAGCGTTTCACGAGATGCGCTTCACCAGTCACGAAGAACGAGCTTAAGGGAGCCTGTATTATAGGAGTACGGCAAAATTGTTGTCAATCAACTGAGGCTCCGGTAAAATCGGCACCGATTTTTCTGTGCACGAGTCGCTCATGATACAAACGGATCAGCGCGGGCTCTCCGCTTCCATTGTTGCATTCTTCGATGTCGACAATACCATTTTGCCTGGGGAAGCGAGCGAGCTACGATTTTTCCGTTGGCTCTGGCGTCGTGGGATCGTGGGATGGCCGGAAGCCCGAGAGAGTGTCTCTTGGTTACTGCGGCATTTCCCGACGCTCTCGCTACATCCGCTTCGATCCCGAAAGCTCTACCTCGCCGGAAAACCTGCGCAAGTCATTCAACCTCTGGGCGAAGAATTCTGTCGAGAGGAATTATGTCCCCGTGTTTCGGCTCCTGCAATGCGGGCGCTTGAGAAACATCGACGTGCCGGCCATGCCATCGTCTTCGTGACCGGGTCCATCGATTTCTTGATCGCTCCTGTAGCGGAAGCACTTCAGGCTGATCGATGCTTTGCCAGTCGTTTGGAGCAGATGAACGGCCTCTATACTGGTTTTCTTATCCCTCCGCTTCCCTACGGGCAAGGGAAACGCCAACTGATTGATCGTCTAACCCATGAGCTGAGCTTGGATCTGTCCCAATGCTATGCCTACGGAGACAGTCCCGGTGATCTCAACTTGCTCCAAGCCGTGGGCCACCCGACGGTGGTGAATCCCATTCGTGGAATGGCCTCCATTGCTCGACGTAAGAAATGGCCGATTGTCAAATGGCAATAAACGTCGGCCTGATCCAGGACACACGGTTTGCTCGGTCGGTCATCCATCGGCACCGCTGTGGGTAGGGCACGTCTCTTATGCGCGTGACGGAAGTCTTTCACAGCGTTCAGGGCGAATCGACCTTCGCCGGGCTGCCCTGTGTGTTTGTGCGTCTGACTGGCTGTCCTCTTCGCTGCACCTGGTGTGATACGGACTACGCTTTTTTCGGAGGATCGGAACTTTCACTCGATCAGGTCCTCGGAAAGATACGGTCCTTCGGCTGTTCGTTGGTCGAGGTGACCGGAGGTGAGCCATTATCCCAACCAGAGACTATCACCTTACTCCACCGTTTGTGCCAAGAAGAGTACACGGTCCTCCTTGAAACAAGCGGAGCCATGGATACAGCCGCAGTTGATCCATTGGTCCGTATCATCTTGGATGTAAAGTGTCCGGGAAGCGGTATGACGGAACGGATGCATTGGCCTAATGTCGAACGGCTGCGGCCACAGGACGAAGCGAAATTCGTGATTCAAGATAAGATCGACTACGATTGGGCCAAGAGCACGCTCGATCGTTTTCGGCTGACCGAACGCTGTCCGGTCCTATTTAGTCCGGTATTCGGCACGCTTGACCCTCGTGAGCTCAGCGAATGGGTCTTGGCAGATCGCCTGCCGGTCCGACTTCAGTTGCAACTACACAAGTACATCTGGGCCCCTGATATGCGGGGCGTGTGAGGTTTGCCACTCCCCCCTCTGTCATGAGGCCAGCTTGGAGCCCATCTGCGCGTCGTGTATATCGGTCAGTTTGTTGACGCATCATGAAGGAGAACGGAATGAACATCATGCGAATCAGACCCAAGCAGGGTCACGTCGATACTGAGACTGCGGATACACTTGTCCTCCTGCATTGTGAGGGTGAGGGACTCTCAGCCAAAGACGCAGCGGTGCTGGATCGATCTCTTGATGGGGCGCTCCGTGATCTGCTCCACTCGAAGGAATTCGAAGGAAAGGCCAACGAAGTGGTCCTCTTCCATACACACGGAAAGATTCCGGCAAAGCGGCTGATTCTTGTCGGGCTCGGGAAGCGAGACAACGCGGGTCTTGATCAGTTCCGGCAAGCCATGGGGTATGCCGTCAAACGGGTACGCGGTGCAAAATCCCGTGCCTTCGTGGTCGCGTTTCCAAGCGTCACCCCTCGTGATGCTTCGCCCTTGGATGTCGCACAAGCGATGGCCGAAGGCGCTATCCTCGGAAGCTACCAATTCACCGCGTATCGGAGTGACGCGCCCGCTAATAACGAATTAACGGCAATGACGGTCCTGATCTCGCATAACAGCGACCTCGGTCAGATATCGGAAGGAATTCGTCGTGGTGTGGCCACTGCGGAAGCCACGGTGTTCGTCAGAGATCTCTCCAACCATCCCTCCAATGTGATGACTCCGACGAGGATCGCTCATGAAGCCAAAACCGTGGCTAAGGAAACGCGCATCAGGCTGAAAATACTCGAGCAGAAAGACATGGAACGTCTGGGTATGGGTGCTCTCCTGGGAGTTGCCAAAGGCAGCCATGAACCGCCGAAGTTCATTATTCTCGAGTACCACGGGGCCAAGAGAAAAGACGAGCGTCCGGTCGTCCTGGTCGGTAAAACCATCACCTTTGACACAGGGGGAATCTCGCTCAAGCCTTCAGAGAATATGGACCATATGAAGGCCGATATGACCGGTGGAGCAGAGGTCCTGGCCACGATACGCGCAGCTGCTCGCTTGAAGCTTCCGCTGAATCTCATCAGCATTCTTCCCGTCGCTGAGAACATGCCAGGTGGTCGGGCGATGAGACCCGGAGACGTGGTCAAGACCCTCTCCGGGAAGACCGTCGAAGTCCAAAACACCGACGCCGAAGGCCGTCTGATCTTATCCGACGGTCTCGCCTATGCATCTCGGTTCAAGCCGGCTGCTCTGATCGACATCGCCACCCTGACCGGAGCCTGCGTCGTTGCGTTAGGCCAATTTGCGATCGGGATGTTTGGCACGGATACAAAATTGAAAGACGCGGTTCGTCAGTCAGGCCTTCGAGCGGGGGAACGCGTATGGGAAATGCCTCTATGGGAAGAATATTTTGAACAACTACGCAGTGATGTGGCCGATATGCGTAATATCGGCGGGCGAGGAGGTGGCATGATCACCGCCGCTCTATTCCTCAGCAAGTTCGTCGGTGATTACCCCTGGGTGCATCTGGATATTGCCAGTACAGACTGGAGTGAGCGGGAGCGTGCCTATATTCCTAAAGGACCGACCGGTATCGGGACCAGGCTGTTGATCCAGTTCCTGATTGATCGCTCACTCACTCACTAAACCATATGACGGTTTCTCGCGACCAAATCGGCCAGCTGTTCATGATAGGGTTCGACGGAACAACCGTTTCGCCGGATCTCGCTTCGTTTATCACCGAATACAAGCCGGGTGGAATCATCCTCTTCGCACGAAACCTCGAATCGGCGGCACAAATTGTTGATCTGACGAACGAGCTTCAGCGTTGCAGTCCGCACGTCCCTCTCCTCATCTCCATCGATCAGGAAGGCGGACGTGTCTCACGGTTGCCGAAAGAGTTCACGATTTTCCCCCCATGTGAAGTGCTGGGCTACTGCCACTCGTCGGAGTTAGCCTATGCCGCAGCCGCCACGACGGCGAAAGAGCTTAAATCCGTCGGCATCAACATGAATATGTCGCCTGTCCTGGACGTGAACAGCAACCCTCTGAATCCAATAATCGGTGACCGGGCATTCGGATCAGATCCTCGTATCGTGTCCGAATTAGGATTGGCTACCGCGGGAGGCCTGCAGGACAATGGCGTCGTGGCCTGTGGGAAACACTTTCCTGGACATGGTGACACCACCTCGGACTCGCATAAAGAATTGCCCATCGTGACGGCGGATCGTGCAAGGCTCGAGCATATCGAGTTTCCTCCTTTTCGACAGGCGGTAGCTAATGGCGTGGCCTCATTGATGAGCGCCCATGTCGTGTATCGGGCACTTGATGAGACTCGCCCTGCCACGCTCTCTCCTGCAATTATCGGAAGATTCCTTCGTGAAGAGTTGTATTTTGACGGTGTCGTCCTCACGGACGACCTGGAGATGCACGCCATTATCGACCATTACGGCATCGGAGATGCGGCCGTGCAGGCCATCCAGGCTGGCTGCGACATGCCATTGATCTGCAAAGACCGTAATGGCATCGTTGCTGCCTATTACGCCGTTGAGAAGGCCGCTACAGGCGGTGACCTTTCTGCAGGACGACTGGCACAATCATTTGCCAGGATCCACCGATTGAAGGAGCGGTTCTTACACTCCTATCGGCCGGTGACGATTTCTGATGCGAAACTCGTGGTAGGCTGCCGAAGCCACAAGGCTCTCTTACGTTCTATCCACCACACCCGTGAGCGGATCGCAAAGACTGAGATCTGATCAGGGACAATATAGCTCTCGTTAACCTCCAGGATCTGAGATCACCCCATACTCCAGCAACTTGCCCCCTTGTCACCTCTTGTGGCATCATGAGCATTCCTTGGGAGGGCCTTATGGCCTCATTGCTCGAATACGTCGGATCCGTCCATATCTTTCTTGGACCCTACAGGGGTAATCCGATCGCATTGTATTTGCGACGGACCGAATCCGAGTGCCAGATCGGACCCAAAGTCTACCCGTGGAACGATGTCATGGGAATCGGCGAAACACCTAACAAGGCTGCTGCAGACTTTGAAGAGAAGTGGAAAACCAATGGTTTAACGGCAGATCTCTATTCAGGCCCGGCATGGGAAAAAGGCATTAAGCCAGAAAAACCTGCTCCGCCGAAGCCTGCGGCACCACCACCAAAGCCCGCGACTCCACCAGCAGCCGCTCCGGCACCTCCCTCTCCCGCATCACCTCCTTCTGCGACAACTGCAGTTCCAGCAACAACACCCTCGTCTACAGAGACTCCTGATACAGCTCCTGCTCCCCCGGCACAGCCGTCCGGAAAGCCTGCCTAGTCTTCCATCGATACGAGTGCAGCGGAATCATCCGGGTAACGCATTACTACGCGTATCTCGTCCAGCCGCCAATTTGCTGTGCTTCATACCATAGCCGACATAGACCAGAATCCCGATAGCAGTCCATACCACAAAGCGAATCCAGGTGGCCTGCGGCAATCCGACCATGAGGTAGAGACATGCGCCGATGCTCAAGATGGGCACGAGAGGCATCAGAGGAAGTTGAAAGGGGCGGGATTGATGTGGCTTGGTGTATCGAAGCAGCATTACCCCGAAGCTGACAAGCACGAACGCGAAGAACGTCCCGATGTTGGTCATATCGGCGGCTTCCCCGATTTGGAAGAATGCGGCTAAAATCGCAACGGCGACACCTGTCAGCATAGTCGCACGATGCGGAGTCCCGAATCTTGGATGAACCTTGGAGAACCCCGGGCTCAACAGCTGGTCTCTGGACATCGCAAAGAACACCCGGATTTGTCCCAGCATCATGACGACTAACACGCTGGTGATGCCCGCGACAGCGCCAAACGCCACAATGGCAGCGCCCCACTTAAAGCCCACGACGCTCAGCGCTTCTGCGACCGGGGCATGAACATCAATTTGGCCCACTGGAACCAATCCGGTAAGGATGGCGGCAACGGATATATAGAGTACGGTGCACACAGCCAGCGAGCCAAGGATCCCCAACGGAACATCTCGCTGAGGGTTCCGTGCTTCCTCTGCGGCGGTCGACACAGCATCGAACCCGATGTACGCAAAAAAGATGATCGCGGCTGCCGCTCGAACTCCCTCAAACCCGTTCGGCATAAAAGGTGTCCAATTTTCTGCGTTCACTGCCGGAGCCCCAACGGCGATAAAGAATAGGATGACCGCTACCTTCACGATGACGATCACACCTGCGGCGCGAGCGCTTTCCTTAATGCCTCTGACCAGAATGGCTGTGACGAACAGCACAATAATTGCCGCCGGGAAATTAGCGATGCTCCCTTCAGGCCCTCCAGCCCAATGCGGTGGGTTGGTCGCCCAATACGGGAGTTCCAGGCCGGCGAGTTTGAGCAAGTTGTTAAAATATCCAGACCAACCGATCGCGACGGCGACACAGGCCACCCCATATTCCAAGATGAGATTCCACCCCGTCAGCCAGGCGAGAAATTCTCCCAACGTCGCGTAGGAAAAGGTGTAGGCCGACCCGGCCACTGGGATCATGGCTGAGAATTCGGCATAGCAAAGGGCCGCCAGTGCGCATGTGAGTCCAGAAAGGACGAAGGAAAGGACTATGCCTGGTCCGGCCCCTGGGCGATGTGCATCGCCGACTATGGCAGTACCCACCAGAACAAAGATGCCGGTCCCAATAATCGCTCCAATTCCGAGTGCCGTCAGATCCCACGCAGTCAGCGTTTTCTTGAGCCGGTGCTCTGGCTGGTCGGCATCGGCCAGAATTTGATCGATGGATTTTGTTCGAAGAAGGGGGTTGCTCACGGTTGCCCCCAGGCCCATGATGCTCGACTTTGACGAGCTGAGATCAATAATCTGAAGCTGTTCATTAGTTCAGTATCTAGCCAGAGCATGCTGAGACAGATAAGCGACCGTGGCGTGAAATAGTCCGAACAGGTCATGGGCGAGTTCGACGAGCTGCCCTCAAGAAGGCTTCAAATAAACGACGATGCCCCACATGCCGCTCAAATAAGAATTCGGGATGCCATTGAACCGCGAGTAGAAATCGATGGTGCGGTGACTCGATCGCCTCGACGATCCCATCTGGTGCAAGGGCACTGACCATAAGTGACGGAGCAACCCTCTTGACCGATTGATGATGTGAGCTGTTCACCATGAGAGTCTCACTGGCGACCACTCTTCTCAGAAGGCTCTTGGATGCGATGGTGACGCCATGAGAAACCTGGATCGCTTTTCCCTTCTGACGATGGTCCATCGCACTTGGGACCTGTGCAGGAATGTCCTGAAAGAGGCTCCCTCCACAGGCGACGTTCACTGCCTGCATCCCTCCGCAGATCCCCAAGAGTGGAAGATCTCGTACTCTGGCCTGGCGAATCACTTCTAACTCAAAATCTGCTCGACGCTCGCTGACCATAGGAAACTTGTAGCGCTTCTTTTCGCCATAGAGCCTTGGGGGAAGGTCCGGCCCGCTCCCTGTGAGTAGGAGTCCATCGACAGTGTCGAGCAACCGTCTCCGAGCAGCTGGATCAGCCACGAGCGGTAGGATCAGAGGAATGCCGCCAAGTTCTTCAACAGCTCGAATGTACCGGGCCCGCAGGAAGTAGGTAGGTTCCGGTCCGCCCATATCCTTCCTGTCACCAGCATGAAAGTCTGGCGTCACACCGATGACAGGCTTCATAGTTACTGCACTGGTTCGTACGGTGGTTCGTACGGCGTTGAATGCGTGTTTGACACTCCTTCGTTTTCAGCGGCAACACCGAGGAAACGAACTGGTCTATCCCCGGTCAAGTGCTCGGGAGTAATGAGATAGGTGCCGTACACGCTGGGTACCCAAATATTCATCGCCGTTGGCTCGCTGAAACCAGAAAACACGTAAGCAAGGCCACCCACAATCCCACCACCGATCGCAAAGGCAGCCTTAAAGGGAAAATACAATATGGTGGCAGCCGCAGAAGCCGCTCCCATACCGGCTCCGGTAGCCGTCCCTTGCTGTTGATCAGCGGACGAAGACTGACTCCATGCGGGAGCCACGAGCATCGAACAATAGGTCAGGATAACGACAAGAATCACCATCGCAAGTCTCACGTGATGCCCCTCCTTCCTCTCAAGAGCACAAACTCATTCACTGCATGGATACCATGCGAGTGATACCGACATGCGTTATAACAAATTCGGATGTGAATGCAAGCCCCCCGGCTGTTTTGCACTTCATAGTGATGATGGGCAATTTGGGATTAGATCCAGTTCGTCCATGATCGAAGCAACAATTTCTTCGGTCCGAGCGCCGGTTTCCTCGTTCAATTCATCCATCAATTCATCGGCGTCTATTCGTTGATTCTCTTGGGTGAGACCAGAGCTTAATCGAAGACCCAGCTTGCAGCGGCAGAGGGCTTGGGCAAATATGTCTTCAGCACGCTCTTGATAGTGTGAGACTTCATCCGGCTCAGCCTCTTTCAATATTGCCACGAGCCGATCATTCAGTGCCATGGTCTTTCGAAGTGCCAGAAGCTGTCTCGTGTTAATCTCCACCGCTACCTGGATACCTGCTTTCCAACTCCTCTTTTTCACATTGAACACACAGGCCACGGTATGGGGTTTCTTCTCAACTGGTTCAGGTCCGAAGAAAAGCGTGATCCGAAAGGCCGAGAGATCCCTTATTGCATCTGATATCATAGAGACTCAGTATATCATGGTTTACGTGAAGACCTTCGATTGATTAACGTCTCGAATCCCAAGGATACTCTGCCTCCGTGAAAGACGGCGTGCATCATAGACGAATTCTCGCGATCCAAGAAGCGCTTCGAGATTTGCAAACCGTTGATGGATGGCTGTTCTACGATTTTCGCGGAAGCGACCCGCTTGCCTATCGTGTATTGCTCCTCGATCAGACTCGGCACGTCACTCGTCGTTGGTATTATTGGATACCGGCCACCGGAGATCCTGTCAAACTTCTTCACAGAATCGAACCACACGTGCTTGATGAGCTGCCTGGCCAGGTCCGATACTACGTATCATGGGAACAGCAGCGTCTGCTCTTGGCATCCCTCTTGCGCGGTCAACGTGAGCTCGCCATGCAGTACTCGCCCTTGAACGCCGTTCCATACCTTTCGCGTGTCGATGCGGGTACGATTGAGTTGATTCGAAGCTTCGGACTCGAGGTGACCACGTCCGCCGATCTCGTGCAACGATTTGAAGCAGTGTGGACGGACGAACAGCTGGAATCCCATCGGTACGCTGTTGACAGGCTCAGACACTTCGTCGATGACGCCTTTGCTCATGTAGCCTACTGCCTCCATCACGAACGGCTTCTTACGGAATACGACTTGCAGCAATTCATCCTCTCACGCATACGCGACGCAGGTCTGACGACATCCAGTCCCCCCATTGCCGCGGTGGATGCTCACAGCGCTGATCCCCATTACACCCCGTCTGAATCCGGATCTTCCCCCATAACCCGTGACAACTTGGTTCTGATCGACCTGTGGGCGAAGCGAACCTTCCCTGGAGCTGTCTATGGTGACATTACTTGGACCGGTTACACAGCAAAACAGGTGCCGGTCAGGCATCGTATGATCTTTGATTACGTACGACGTGGCCGTGATAGGGCACTCGCATTTGTCCAGAAGCAAGTGCTGGACAGACGATTTCCCTGTGGGTGGGAAGTCGATGAGATCTGCCGGAAAACTATTCAGGAGACAGGGTACGGCAATTTTTTCATCCACCGAACCGGCCACTCGATCGGTGAGGAAGTCCACGGCAATGGAGCCAATATCGATAACCTAGAAACTCAGGACGGTCGCCGGCTTATACCACATACCTGTTTTTCTATTGAACCGGGCATCTATCTTCCTGGAGAATTCGGGATCAGGAGCGAGCTCGACGTATATATCTCTGAGCAGGAGGCCGTAGTGTATGGCTTACCGCTTCAGACCGAAATCGTTCCCATTCTCTAGTCTTCAGCAAACCTTGGGCGTCGACTTCCTTGACACAATCTCTTAGCAGCAGATAGATTGAATTCTTATCCTTCTTGATACAAGGTTCTCCATCACGAGGGCAGAGATGTTCGGGACCATGGGTTTCTCTGAGCTCATCATCATTCTCATCATCATTCTCATCATTTTTGGTGCCGGCCGGCTACCGCAGATCGGTGAGGGCGTCGGGAAGGCCTTGAAAGGTTTTCGAAAAGAGGTCAATGAAGCTTCCCCTTCCTCACCCAATGAAGTCCAACAGGAAACTGTACAACCACGGCCAGTTGAAGCTCCTCCTACAGGCACGACCAGAGCATCTTCCGCTGCAGAGCCGTCCTCCGCTCCCACCAGAACAAATACCCCTTACACACCAGGGCCTGAATTGACGCCGGGCACGACCGCTTCGTTGCTATACAATACTTCGCCGCATACTGTTCAAGCATCGATAACCCCTTCAAAGCCAGTCCAAACGTCTTCTTCTCATCAGGTGATTTCGATGGAAGAGCGGGATGCAATGCCTCCGCCGGCAGCTCGTGCCTCGTATCCGCCTTTGCCAGCCTCGCCACAGACCAGAGCCAACATAAAGCGCCCATCAGCCATCGTGAATAAGGATGCCGTCGCACGTGTGCAGGCGCAGCAAGCTGCACTCAAAACCAAAACGGCCCCATCATCCGTGGGAATGTCACCGGACAACCTGCAACATCTGGGAGAAGGCCTTGGGGAAGTCGTACGAACATTCCGACAGGCAGTATCCGATGTTCGCGACAGCGTGGACCCCCAGATGCAGACCATCCAAGCGGAAATGGATGCGGCCCAAAAGGAAATCCAGCAATCGATCGAAGCCGCGAAGGAACTTCCCCCGGAAGAGGACGAGAGCTCCAAATCCTCGTGACGTACTTCTCGTTGTTCTCCAGACTGCCGTCACGCGCGTGCCGTATTAAACGGTCCCTCCTTACATTCCCTTTCCTCGCATGCTTCACTTTGACCGTTGGTTGTTACCAAGATAGTCCCTCACCAGAACCACAGAAAGCGCTAGATCTTCTTATCCTATTACTAGATGATCGCGACACGCTTGTTCGAAGGACTGCGGTAGAAGCCTTGGGAAAGATCGGTGATCCAAAATCCGAGCCCAGGCTTCTGAGAAAGCTTGATGATCCAGAGCCATTAGTCCGTGAGGCTGCCGCTCGAAGCTTGGGTTGGCTCTCTGGATTGGAGCCTGAAACGCGATCTAGGTTGACAATGCTTCTACAGGATGTAGATACGTCAGTGCGCCAGGCGGCCTCACAAGCTCTCAATAGAAACTAAATACCTGCGGAGTTCACCACATATGGAGCTCTTCCTCAGTGGCGACAAACCCTTGAACAGGGATCAGAGATTCGAAGATCTGACCTACAGATCGTAGCGACACTCGTTTCTCAAGAAACTCACTTCGTATCGTGACCGGTGGGGACGCAGTGGAGCGTTAGGGTTTCTTCCGGTGATGTGTTTGGGCCGGTAAGGATAGAAGGAATTTTTCGCTGAGATGCGAGACTCATGGACACTTACAAACGAACGGGATCCCTTTAACTTTCAGGATGAACTTCTGCTTCGATTCAGTGCCTCAACCAGCCCAACTAGTTCCTTCTGAACCTGCTCATCCAGCTTAATGAATTGAACGCCCATCCCAGGAAACAGAAGGTACCGCTCAGGTTTGCTACGAACCCAAGCGACCTTTGCCTTCGCAGTCAGCTTATCCCACGGCTTATCTGGAAGGGCAAATTCGACTGTCAGCTCTGTTCCTGGCTTCAAGGGAGCCCCGCTTTCAATAAAGAGGCCGCCTCCACCGATACCTCCTGTCAGACTATCAAACTGCTTCCCTTCTGGTGTCGTGTAACGGACCTTCACGGCAAGAGGTGCACGCGGTTGAGCACGGCAATGAGCAAACCGGGCATCTTCACCGCTGGCAAGCACACGCTCGATGACCGCACCCCATGACATAGCACCCAACAGCTGACCAAAGGGATCTTGTATCGTGATCGTTTCTAGCTTCGAATCGATGAAGAGAGACTTACCTTCATGACCTGCAGTGGAGACAACAGGAAGTTTCATAGAACCGAGACTCTGTGTAGTATGCTACATGAAAAATGGCACTAGGCTGCCTGACTCGAATGTTGGGTAATTTTCACCAACTCATGGATCCGATCGCGTATCTCATCCGCAATCTCAGTAAACCGTATTCCCATTCCAGGGCTGAATGTATATTGGTCGGCTTTAGGACAAACCCAAGCCACGCTCCCTTTAGCCGGCAGCCATTCTTCTGGCTTTTCAGGAAGGGAGAATTCCATGGCTAACTTCGTCCCTACAGGAAGGGGAGATTGACTTTCAATAAATAACCCACCCCCTCCAATACCTCCTGCCCGACTTTCAAATCGCACGCCCTCTGGGGTGTGATATCTCACTCGAAACGCAAGTGCGATACGTGGTTCAGAGCGAACTTCTTTTTGAGCGGAAACTTTATGATAGGCGAGAATCTGGTCGATGACGAAATCCCACGTTAAACTGCCGATCGGTTCTCCCTTAGCCCCCACTAAGACAACCATTTCCCGGGCTGGGTCAAGTTCGAGGACCTTGCCTTTATGGCGCAAACTCAGAGAAACAGGGTATTTCACAAGACCTCCGTCCAGACACTGTACACCTGGAAAGTATAGCTCAGGGATTCTGCTTGTCGAGATAACGGATAGGAGTACTAGTTGGAGAGAAGAAGGTTGGTAGTCTCGTCCAGAATACCGACCAACCTAGGTCTTTCTAAAATGCCGAGATGGCTACTGCACGAACGAGAAATTCATTAATGTTTACGCTGTCTTGGCATCGTTCTCTTGTTCAAATATACGCATCGGTGGGTTCTTGCCCTGGATGGCATCCTCCGTAATGACTACCTCGATGATCTGTTTCTGGGACGGTGCGTCGTACATTACATCGAGCATTACCTCTTCCAGTATGGCTCGAAGACCGCGAGCACCAGTTTTCTGTGAATACGCTTTTCGTGCGACAGCCCCCAGCGCCCCTTCTGTGAACCGTAGTTTGACTTTTTCGAAGGAAAGCAATTTTTCGTACTGTTTCGTCAAGGCATTGCGAGGTTCCGTCAAGATACGGATAAGGGCTCGGTCATCCAACTCTTCAAGTGTCGCAACAACGGGCAACCGTCCCACAAATTCAGGTATTAGGCCATACTTCAAGAAGTCTTCAGGCTGCACTTTCGCAAGTAGATCGCCCAAGCGTACATCACTTTTCCCGCGAATTTCCGCCCCAAACCCCATCGACTTTCGATTCAGCCGTTGCTCGATGACTTGGTCCAATCCCACAAACGCGCCACCACAGATAAACAGAATGTTGCTGGTATTCACCTGAATAAACTCTTGATGTGGATGCTTTCTCCCTCCTTGCGGAGGGACATTCGCAATTGTGCCTTCAATCAGTTTCAAGAGGGCTTGCTGTACTCCCTCGCCGGAAACATCCCGAGTTATCGATGGACTGTCACTCTTCCTACTGATTTTATCGATTTCATCGATGTAGACGATCCCGCGTTCAGCCCGTTCCACATCGTAGTCAGCCGCTTGCAGGAGTTTCAGGATGATGTTCTCGACATCTTCCCCTACATAACCGGCTTCGGTCAGGGTTGTCGCATCGGCGAGGGTAAATGGGACATCCAGGTACTTGGCCAAGGTTTGTGCCAGAAGAGTCTTCCCGGTCCCGGTGGGGCCCACCATGAGGATGTTACCCTTCTGAAGCTCGATATCATCAACCCCTTTTTCCTTTGAAGAGATACGCTTGTAGTGATTGTGAACGGCCACTGACAAGATGCGTTTAGCGCGCTCCTGCCCGATGACATATTGATCGAGGTGATGCTTAATTTCCGCAGGCTTCTTGAGCTTCGACGAAATTTCCTCTTTCGCTTCCTCCCAATCCTCAGCAATAATGTCATTGCAAAGATTGACGCACTCATCACAAATGTAGACTGTCGGTCCGGCTATTAGTTTTCGCACCTCATCGCGGCTTTTTCCACAGAAAGAACACCGCAAGTGTCGGTCCATCTTTTCCTGCTTGGCCATGGATCCCCCCCCGTGTTACTTGCCTTTGGCCCCGTCTTTTCCTCCGTCGCCGGACTCCACTGCCTTCATGAATTTCGGAGGCCGCGTAATGACCTCATCAATGAGACCATATCGTTTCGCTTCCTCACCCGACATGAAATAATCTCGTTCAGTATCGTGAGCGATCTTTTCGATAGGTTGCCCTGTGTGCTTGGCCATGATCTCGTTGAGGCGTTCGCGAATCTTTAATATTTCTCGAGCATGGATGTCGATCTCTGTCGCCTGCCCCTGGAATCCACCTAACGGTTGATGGATCATCACTCGGGCATTGGGTAAAGCGAACCGTTTACCTCTTGTTCCTGCAGTCAAAAGGAGAGCCCCCATGCTCGCAGCCTGACCGAGACAAATGGTGTTGATTGGAGGTTTCACATATTGCATCGTGTCGTAGATTCCTAATCCTGCTGTGACACTCCCTCCAGGTGAATTGACATACAGATTAATATCTTTCTCAGGATCTTCCGCTTCAAGAAAAAGCAGTTGGGCAATCACTAGGTTCGCAAACACATCATCAATCGGGGCCCCAAGAAAAATGATGCGATCCTTAAGAAGGCGTGAGTAAATATCATAGGATCGTTCGCCTCGATTGGTCTGTTCCACGACGATCGGGACCAACATAGTTCCTCACTTCCTTTCTTCTAGACGCCCCCGTCGGACGAAATCAGGCGCGACGAACGGCTGTCTCCGTCATTGAATAATCGCATGACGATACACAAAATCCAGCGCCTTGTCAGCCAAGATTCGTGTACGTAATTCCTCAATGGAATCCTGCCCCCCTGCCTGAATCATTTTCACAAGGTCGGCCATCGGCACCCTGAGCTCCGAGGCAAGTCGGGTTACTTCATTATTGAGATCGTCCTGACTCACCGACAACCCCTCTTTCTCAGCAATGGCCTCGAGGATCAACCCCGCTTTCACACGACGATTTGCCTCCTCACGGTGGTCTTCGCGAATCCTCTTCTGTTCTTCCGCATCCGATGCAGGTAGCGTATCGGTAACGTTACCTCGATGCCGGGCTTGGAGTTTTTGTCGCACAATTGCACTGAGTTCTCGTTCGACAAGTGAATCAGGTAGGTCGAAATGATGCGTTTCGAGCAGGCGTTTGAGAAGCATATCCTTATAAGACTCTTCCATATCTTTCTTGAGAGCCTTTTCCATTTCACCGCGTAGCTTGTCTTTTAGCTCTTGGAGAGAGGCGTACGGTCCACAGTCCTTGGCAAATTCGTCGTCGAGCGCCTGGAGCTTCCTCTGTTTGACTCCCTTGATTTCTAGACGGAACCTAACGGTTTTTCCCGCGACTCGTTGGTCCGGATGGTTCGTGGGATAGGTCTGAGGAATTTCTATAACGTCTCCCTGGTATTTTCCGATAAGCTGTGCATCGATTTCGATACCCAGCAAAGTCGCCTTTGACCCTACGCGATGCAGCTGTCCTTCTTTCTTGGCACCTTCAAGAGGTGTACTGTCTAGGAATCCCTCAAGGTCAACGAGAGCATAGGCTTCCTCGGCTAACGCCGTACCCACTGGTGCGGCGTCTAACTGAGCATGCTGTTCACGTAATACATCCAGAGCGCGATCTACCTGTTCACTCGTGACTGTGCGCTTATCAGCCGAGAGGGAAATGGGATTGGGAGCCTTATAATTGTGAAGCTCGATCGACGGCTTGATTTCGACTGTCGCTGTAAATGTGAACGGCGAGTCTCTCTTGATTTTCACTCGATCCAAAGGCGGAATTTCTACCAGCACCGGACTAATTCCTGCTTCTTTGATGGCTCGATCATAAAAATCAGGGATGAGCTTTCGAATCACATCCTCCTCAACCGTTTTGGCATAACGCTGTTCTAGAATTGCCGTCGGGGCTTTCCCTGGGCGAAATCCTGGTATCCGTATTTGTCGGTTGAGTTCCAGATATGCACGCGAAAATTGCTGGCTCACCTCGTCAGCTGGCACCTCTATTTTCAAGGCACGCTTCATCGGTCCCAGTTCCGTTACTTCCATCTTCATCGTCAAGATCGAGCTCCCAGCTTAGGGGACTAAAGTGATTGGTGCGAGAGGGGGGACTTGAACCCCCACGGTCA